>JAFUHJ010000041.1 GCA_017468935.1 Candidatus Methanomethylophilaceae archaeon | reverse complement strand
ATACGGTGTCCCCACACCCGGAGAGGCCACGGTCTGTTCCGCGGACGAGGCCGCAAAGGAATGCGACAGGATCGGATACCCCGTGGTCATGAAGATCGTATCTCCTGATATCAAGCACAAGACCGATGTCGGCGGAGTGGTCGTCGGGGTCAAGAACGCAGATGAGGCCAAGGCCGCGTACACGAAGATCATGGACTCCTGTACGAAGAACGTGCCCGGAGCGAAGATCGACGGAGTCTCCATCCAGCAGATGGTATCCGGTCAGGAGGTCATCCTTTCTATGATCCGCGACGTGCAGTTCGGACCGGTCGTTTCCTTCGGACTCGGAGGAATCTACGTGGAGATCCTCAGGGAGATCTCCCAGGCCCATGTGCCCATGACCGAGGAACAGCTCGACGAGATGATCACATCGACCAAGGCATACAAGCTCATGTCCGGAGCAAGGGGACTCGCCAAGTCGGACATCCCCGCGATGAAGGAGACCATCAAGAGGATCGCACTCATCGCAGTGGAGAACCCCGAGATCCACGAGCTGGAGATCAACCCCGTCATCGTGCAGGTGGAAGGCAAGGGTGCCTACGCCGTCGATGCACTGGTCACTCTTGTCAAGGAGTGAGACAACCATTTCAGGGGCGCAAGCCCCTTCATCCCCACTTTTCAATATATACAACCAACACGATTCAGCGTCCATCACAGGGCGATTCGATCTTATCCGAAGGGCCCTCTAAGGCGATATCATGGACAGAACGACAGTCATTGCCGTTATAGGATGCATCATAACGGTCGCATCGCTGTGGCTAGTATGGGCCACCACGAGCTTCGGCGGAGATTTGACGATGTGGGACCTCAGGGAGAGATATTTCTACGACATGGACAGCTTCGTCGCAGTGATCGCAACATCGGCACCGTTCGGGATCATGATATTCACATTGATCACGGTAGTAGAAGGTATAATCAACGCAAAGCGTCCCGCGTACTACGGCGGTCATTACGGCCTCTGGACGATCGCGAACGGCGTGTTCATGGTCTTCTTCACGGTATGCATCTTCCTGACGGTAAGGGATATCGAGCCCATTGTCCGCGGTACCATGATACCATACATAGCGGTCATCGGGTCCGCCATGGTGCTGGCCGCAGGCATCCTGGGCATAAAGGACGAGAGACGTGTCAACAATGAATGATGGGGCACCGCCCCTTCCCAACCCCTTCGGGTGCTCACATTTTATAAGCCGATTACATTGGATGCATAATGACATCCGAACTCATCTTCGTTGGACTGGGCCTCAGCGGGACCGACGGTATGACCGTCAAAGCGCTCAACGCACTGAAGGAATGCGACAAGATCTATGCAGAATTCTACACATCACTCCTGATCGGGACCAAGGTGGAGGAACTTGAGGAGGTCATCGGCAAGAAGATAAAGGTGCTGTACAGGGCACAGGTCGAGGAGAACGACGACATCATCAGGGATGCTCTCGAGATGAGGGTCGGTTTCGTCACTGCCGGAGATACCATGTCAGCCACCACCCATGTGGACCTGAGGATACAGGCGGCGGAGGCCGGGATCCCGGTCAGGCTGTTCAATGGAATCACCATATTCTCGGCATGCCCCACCGTGTTCGGACTGCAGAACTACAAGTTCGGAAGGGCCGTCACACTGCCCTTCATCGAGCAGGGGTACCACCCCAAATCCCCTTACGACCATATCATGCAGAACAAGAAGATGGGTCTGCACACGATGATCCTGCTGGACATACACGCGGATGAGATGAAGTACATGACCGCCCATGAGGCGATCGAATGGCTGATGCTCGGAGAGGAGAAGTGGCAGGAGGGTCTGATTGACGACAAGACCATCTTATGTGTTGCATCACAGGTCGGATCGCCCAACGAGAAAATCTTCGCCGGATATCCCCAAGACCTTCTGAAGATGGATCTCGGAGAGCCTCTGTTCACCCTTGTGCTTCCCGGTAACCTGCACTTCATGGAGCAGTATGCTCTGGTCAAATTCGCCGGTGCTCCGGAGGAGATCATCGAGGACGAGTGAATCGATTCTAATTTAAAAATATCACAAATCAGGAAGGGCATTAGCCCTTCCTTTTTATGGTTTATTTCAAGCAGTCTTCTTGTTCTTCATGAGGTAGTATGCTGCACATGCGATGAGCAAGATTGCAACAATTGCGACTACGACATAGATAATGGGGAAGTCACTGGAGCTCGACTTAGATGCGGCGGGGAGTCTCTGGTACTCATAACCGCCTGACATTCCAGACTCTTTCCAGTTCTTCTGCTCTGCAGAACTGAGGCCGTTGTACTTCTCGGTGGAGATATATCCGTTCTTCAGTTCGAAATCGACCTCGTTTCCAGAGGTGTACTGCTGGGCAGTCTTGGTAACACCGACCCATTCGCCCTTCTCCTTGACATACGTCGCATTGCTGTAGCTTCCATCGAAAGTCAGGTAAATGGCTTCGTCGGAGATTTTGCTGAACTCTAGCTTGGTGAAGACGGAATTGTTGGGGATTGCTGCCTTGAGTCCATAGCACCATGCCCAGGCGTTGTTCTCGCTGGTGAATTTAATGACCTCGGTCGTGGTCTTGATCAGGTTGTCATCAATCATGGTCAGGTTGACTACATAGTCAGTCATGGTCCCGACCTTGGCAGTTGTCTCGGGGATCTTCATATATGCGTACGGATCTCCATACCCGGTCTCATGCCAGTTTACCTGCTCCTCGACAGGAACAGCTGCATAAGTGGCTGTGTCAATGTAACCATTGTCAACAACCATTGCAAGTTTTGAATGGCTCAGATATTCACTGGTAGTATCATTTACCATGACCCACTTACTGCCGTCAGAGAAGTAACTACCGTTGATATCATTCCCTCCAGCATCGTATTCTATTCCAATCCATTCGTCGTAAAACAGCTTCAGATTGGTGAGACCAGCTGCCTTAAATGCTACATTCGCAGCATCGACGAATTTTGCTGGGTCCTTTTCGGATTCAAAATAGACAAAGGCAGAATTATTAACACTTCCATTTGTTCCAATGATTTCCACATAGATCTCATAATTCTCTGTGGATGCTGCATCAGATGAGTCCGCAGCGATGATGGCAAATGCCGTGACACAGAAAAGTGCCATGACAGATGCGGCCATAATCTTCTTACTGTCCAAGTAAATCACCTTT
>JAFUHJ010000040.1 GCA_017468935.1 Candidatus Methanomethylophilaceae archaeon | reverse complement strand
CGTAAGGGGGTACCCCCTTTTTCCAAGATGACATACAATCTTCAGAGGCACGTCTGAACGAAGTCCTTTCCATTCTTCCTTCGGAGAGGGACTGGTGCCTCAGTTATGATGGGATCATCATCGTTAGAGATATCACCGATGCCATCATTCGGGATATCATGGAGAAGCCCGATCTGTCCACACAGCGCCTCATCATCCGCAGGTTCACGCTGGATGATGCGGAGGAGATGTTCGATCTCGCCAGCGACCCAGCGGTCGGTAGGATGGCAGGATGGCCTCCGCACGTCACCATCGACGACAGCATCGATTTCATAGAGAAGGGGATGGACAGAGAGGATCTCTACGGATTGTTCTCAAGGACAACCCGCAGGATGATAGGCTGTATAGAGCTGTTCCGTGAACCCAACATACTGAAGAAGGGCCCCAAGGATGCGGAGATTGGTTATTGGATAGGTTCGAGATATTGGAACCAGGGTTACGCCACGGAGGCCTTGGGCCGTCTGTTGGAATACGCGGTTGCGACCGGTGTACCCAAGGTCTGGGCCCAGTGCCTTACGAACAATCCCGCTTCGGCGCGTGTGCTGATCAAATGCGGTTTCAAGCTGGACCACAGGTCCCTCAGCGAGAATCCTATGCTGGGCGAGGTCATCGTGGACTTCTATTCGCTGTCACTCAGGAGAAGGGCCAGGCGATGTACCGTCCTCTTCGAGCAGGAACGCCATGTAATACGGCAGCGTGATCTTACCGTCAACGTGCCCGACGTTATACTCGCCGAGCTTGATGCATTGATCCACTCCGAAGATATCCGGTCTGGACAGTATGTAGGATGCCGATTTCGCCTTGCCCTTGGACTCAGGTGACGCCTTCCAGTCGAGCATCTCTTGAAGAACCTTCCTTCTGAACCTCATATGAGGATGTGCCTGAACGCATATTACATTTTTCAGACCATAAAAACGTATTGAAATTACATTTTTCAGACCGTACATACCCAATCAAATTACATTTTTCAGACCATAAGTTATTCAGCACCGCACCACGAAGATTCTGTTCCAAAGTACGCGCGCGTACGCTTTATATAAGGCCATAGGTTACGCGGGATTGTTAGCCATGGCATACGATTCAGCTTCTATTGAAAAGCGCTGGCAGGAGATGTGGAGGGACGACAAGCACTACCGCTTCGACCCCAAATCCGACAAGCCTGTCTTCAGCATCGACTGTCCTCCCAGATACACATCCGGTCCGCTCCACCTCGGACACGCAACCGGATACTCTATGATCGATTTCGCGGCCCGTTACAAGAGGATGAACGGATTCAACGTGTTCTTCCCTCTCTGTTTCGATGTCAACGGAACACCCATCGAGGTCAAGGTCGAGAAGAAGCACGGAATAAACAAGCTCGACACTCCCAGGCAGGAGTACAGGAGACTCTGCGAGGAGTTCGCCAACGGTTTCATCGAGCAGATGACTCACGATTACGAGATGCTCGGGGAATCCATGGATCCCAGCATCTACTATCAGACGGATGCCCCCTACTACAGGAGGATCACCCAGCTGTCCTTCGTCAATCTCTTCAACAGGGGACTCGTCTACAAGGCTAACTTCCCCGTCAACTGGTGCCCCAGCTGTATGACCGCACTGGCGGATGCAGAGGTAGAGTACAAGGACAACGTCAACAAGCTGAATTACATCAAGTTCTACTTCGCCGACAACAAGGACGAGTACATGCTCATCGCAACCACAAGGCCCGAGCTGCTCTGTACCTGTAAGGCCGTGGCCGTCCACCCGGACGACAAGGAGAAGGCGAAGCTCGTAGGAAAGGAACTCGTCACGCCCCTCTTCGGAAGGAAGGTCAAGATCATCTCCGACCCCAAGGTCAAGATGGACTACGGAACCGGTAACGTCATGATCTGTACTATCGGTGACAAGGACGATCTCGAATGGACCATGAAGTACAAGTTCGAGATGGAGAAGGGGATCGACGAGCAGGGAAAGATGACCGAGCTCGCCGGAAAATACTGCGGAATGCCCGTACTTGAGGCAAGGGAAGCGGCCATCCAGGACCTCAAGGACCAGGGATTCATGGTCAAGCAGGAGGACAACCCCCAGCAGGTCTCCATCTGTTGGAGATGCCACACGCCGATCGAGTTCCTGCAGGTCCCCCAGTGGTTCCTGAAGACCACTGACTTCAAGGAGCAGGTGCTCAAGAGGGCGGAGGAGATCAACTGGTTCCCCGAATTCATGAAGGTCAGGCTGCAGGACTGGACAAACTCCCTCAGCTGGGATTGGGTCCTCAGCAGGCAGCGTGTGTTTGCCACACCCATCCCCGTCTGGGAATGCGAGAAGTGCGGACATGCGGTCTGTGCGACAGAAGAGATGTGCTACTGCGATCCCACACTGGACAAGGCCCCCGTGGACAAGTGTCCCAAGTGCGGCGGCAACATGATCGGATGCACCGATGTGTTCGACACATGGATGGATTCGTCCGGATCATCATTGTACAACACGTTCTGGGGAAGGGACGAGGAGCTCCACAAGAAGCTGTTCCCCATGTCCCTGAGACCGCAGTCCCACGACATCATCAGGACCTGGGCATTCTACTCCATCCTGAGGGCGGACCAGATCGAGAACTCGATCCCCTGGGAGAACATCATGATCCACGGATTCATCATGGCACCCGACGGAACCCCCATGCACTCTTCCATCGGTAACGTCATCGACCCCATACCGATCCTGCAGAAGTACGGAGCAGATGCTCTCAGGTACTATGTCACAACATGCTCTCTCGGAATGGATACCGCGTTCAGGGAGAAGGACGTCATCCGCGGAAGCAAGATCTGTAACAAGGTCTACAACATCGGACAGTTCGCATCCAAGTTCATCCACGACGTCCCTGAGAAGTGCGATTCGCTCAGGCTCTCGGACAGGTGGATCATCAGCAAGTACTCCAAGACCGTGAAGGAAGTGACCGATTCCATGGAGGTCTATGAGTTCGACAAGGCGATGAGGGTCCTCGAGGATTTCATCTGGCATGAGCTCGCTGACAACTACATCGAGATGGTCAAGGGAAGGGATGACGACGCTGTAAGGTACACGATCTACAATGTCCTGCTGGGAAGCATGAAGCTCCTGGCCCCCATGATGCCCCACATCTCCGAGGAGGTCTACCAGTCCCACCTCAAGCAGATCGACGGAGGAAAGTCCATCCATCTCACGAGCTGGCCCAAGCCCATCCTCATCGATGAGCAGGCCGAGGCCGACGGAGAGAAGCTAGCAGAGGTCATCGCACAGGTCCGTGCATGGAAGGGAGAGAAGAAGATTCCGCTCAACCAGGAACTTGCAATGATCGAGTTCGTCGGAAAGGACCTGAAGTTCCTGGAGTCATCCGTTCAGGACCTCAAGGACACCACCAAGGCCAAGGAGGTCAAGGTGGAGGCAGAGGCCAAGCTCACGGAGGAGGTCACCGCAGTCAAGCCAGTGCACGCCAAGCTCGGTCCCGCGTACAAGGGACAGGCCAAGGCCATAGTGTCCGCAGTGGCCGCGATGGATGTCAAGGACGCCGCAGCGAAGCTGGCATCCGGCGCATTGGAGATCCAGGCGGACGGAGAGACCATCTCTGTACCCGCGGAGTTCTTCCAGTTGGAGAAGGCCCTCATGCTCGAAGGAAAGTCTGTCGAGACCATCCAGATTGGTGACGTGCTCGTCCTGATCGAGCAGTGAAACATTTCAGCCGGGGTCTCCCCGGCATCATTATATGATAATCAACACCGGCGGAAGGACGGACACTGT
>JAFUHJ010000039.1 GCA_017468935.1 Candidatus Methanomethylophilaceae archaeon | reverse complement strand
TCTGGACATAGTTAATGGTTTATTGACAGGTTCACTCGGATAGACCGTCTGAATCATGGGCCTGCATTTCGTACATCTCGATGATCTCCCCGACCGTCGTGCACTGCTCCGGCGACTTGTCGTCCCTGACGCGTCCAGTGAATCTGGGGAAACGGATACCGAGTCCTGCATCATCCTTCAGGACACCCTTGGCGGCTGTGTGGATGGGACTGAGGGTTATCTCTGCTGCGACTACCTCCAACACGACCGTCGGATCGAACCATACGTCGGGGACCATCTCCGCATCGACCATCTTGGGTTTACTCTCCGAGAGACCTGCGTTCAGGAGTTCCGGCATGGAATCCAGGAACGCATCGTCGAATCCCGTTCCGAGTTTGCACACTGTCTCGAACCTGCCGGTATCCTCGTTGAATGCGGCCATCAGGAGAGCACCGTACTTCCCAGCTCTCTTGCCCATGCCGTAGAACGCACCGACTACTGAGAGATCGAACGAATCCGTGAGGGCCTGCTGATAATCCTTCTTGTACTTGATCCACAGGAATCCTCTGGATCCTGCCCTGTAGATCGATTCCTGTGAGACGGATTTGGCCATGATACCTTCGCATCTGGCAGCTATCGCTGAAGCGAAGAAGTCCTCTCCCTCCTCGGGACTGTTGACCAGCCTCATTGTGGTCATCTGGACCTTGTCCCCGATCTCGAACGAGTTCTCCAGTTCGGACCTCCTCTCGAGATACGGCACATAGGTCATATCCTGACCGTCACGGTACAGGATGTCGAACATGAAGATGCGGACGCTGACCTCCTTGACGGCCTCGTCCATGCCGTGCTTCTTCCTCCTGTGAGTGACCGCCTGGAAGGGGAGCATGAATCCAGTCTCGGGATCCACCGCTACGCATTCCCCTTCGATGATCGCTTCACCGTACTTGCAGCGCTCCCTCAGAGCCTCTGCGATGTCCGGGAAGTTGGATGTAAGGTCCTCCAGCCTCCTGGAGTACAGCTTGACGGAATCCTTCCCGATGTGGGCCTGGACCCTGATCCCGTCGTACTTGTATTCGATGGCGCATTTCCCGCCCATCTTGGCGACGACCTCGGATACCGATGGGAGACGCTCCGCGAGCATTACCTTGATCGGGTTGCCTATGGTGACGTGTATGTTCTCTATGGCCTCCATTCCGCCGTTGGCGATGGTCTCGGCCACGAATCCGATGTCGCATGTTATGTTGAAGGCCCTCTCGATGGCTGGCCTGTCCTCTTTGGTTGCGAATGCTTCCGCCAGAGCATCCAAGATCGTCATGTCGCCGGCACCTACTCTCATCCTTCCGGTGACGATCCTGCACAGGTATCTTGCCTCTACTGGACCGGAATCATGCAACATGTTGGCGAGGAGTTTCATCTTCTTGTCCTGTGAATCCTTCCCTTCCGCATCCTGGATGGCCGTTAGGCCTTTGTAGACCCTGTCGACGGTGAGTTCCTCGGCGAACAGCGTCATCTGCTTCTTCTTGGAGATCAGCTTCTCGGCCACCTCCCCGGGATCGCCTGTCTTCACCCAGAGTTCCTCTGCCACAGATTCGGATGTCCCCGAAGTGAATGATATGGCCTTGAGGACGAGCCTGTCAGCCATACCCAGCTCCTTTGCGATGAAATCGGGATGCAGTTTTCCCTGTGACAGGTAGATTATCCTCCTGAGCTCGGCCTTGTCGACATCACGGATGAAGTCGGCCAAAATGGTGGTCATCTCCAGACGGCTACCGGTGGCCTCCAGTCTGTCAAACGTGTCGGCGAGCTCGGAATACAACATGCGGGAGTGATTGGAGCAAGTGATAATAAGCTTACCTGGTAACGCCAGGAATTGTTTTTCTATCTTCAAACCGATTCATCACCCATGGGAAGAAAGATCGCCATCGTTTTCATGGCGCTAATGATTTTGATGGTGTGCATCCTGCCACTGTCCAACAGCGAAGAAACGGATGCCTTGGAGCCCACGGATTACAAGGTCTCGACTCCGGGATTCTTCTTCGACGACGAAGGCAACATAGACATCGCCATAGGGAATGGTCATTCGAGGACCGTAATGATCTATATCCAGAATTACACAGACCATGTATTGGATGTTGCCTTCTTTTCCTTCGAAGGCAGCTCCGACATATACGGGGAGACCGTGAAGAACGTCACGCTGATGCCTGCCGGTGACAGCGAAAGAAGGGACGTTGTCAAGGAACCGTATACGATCAGCGTCAAGGACGTCACACCATCCCGCAAGGACGTCCGTGTGACCCTGACCCTTTTCGTAACCGATATCAGCGACGATTCATACGACATCCACGCGATAAAGTTCAAAGTCGACGTGGTATCGTCGTTCGATACCGCCGGCAGTTTCAACAAATTCCTGGGAATCATCGACAATACCTTGGAGGAACCTTTCGATAAACCGATCGTTCCGTTCTTAGTCACTTTGATGATATACTTCGTGCTGGCGCTGCTGATAGTGAAGCTCTGCATCCCTGCGATTACCAGTTTGCTCAGCGAATCCGCCTCGGATAAGGAGAAGAAGAAGATCAAAACACTCCTGTTCCTTGGAACCATGATAATCACCCTGTCCCTGTTCATGGACCCGGGTCTGAAGATCCTGGGTGCGGACATCAACTGGATCTACCTGGTGAACAAGATCACCATGACTATCCTCGTCATAACGCTGGCCCTAACCATCTGGAAGATCTATATGATCGTGATGGAGAGTGCGCTGACCAGACTCGGGAAGGTAGATGACTCCAAGATAGACCTTTCCCTGTTGCCGCTGTTCGCGATGTTCGGCAAGCTCTTCCTCTGGGTAGGCGGAACCGCTGCGATCCTCCACATATACGGGATGGATCTCTCGGGGATACTGGTCAGCGCCGGTATCGTCACCCTGGGTATCACCCTCGGAGCACAGAGCGTGCTGTCGCAGTTCTTCAGCGGTATCGCGTTACTCCTGACCAGACCGTTCAGTGCCGGGGATTACATCGAGATCAACGGGGACACCCACATCGTGAAGAAGGTCGGTCTGATGTACACCGAGTTCATGGGAGACGAGAGGGACCGTATTATCACCATGCCCAACAACGTGGCGGCATCACTGACCTCCGTGAACATGAGCAAATACGACAAGGCGTACAGACTGTACATATTCTTCCAGATCCCGTATGACGTCGAGGTGAAGAAGGCGGAAGAGGTCATGCTCCAGTTCGCCGAGGAGAGCAAATATGTGGTGCATGACTACACGAAGTACAAGAAGCCGATCGTGAAACTCATCGAATTCCAGGATGCTGGTGTACTGCTCAGACTGGATGTCACCATAGCGGATTACGCCAAGAAACCGACCATACAGTCCGAGATGAAGAAGGAACTGTATGTCAAATTGGCGGAGAACGGCATCGAGGCACCGTACAACAGACTGGAAGTGAAGGTACTGGACAACGAACCGGAGACGACGGCCTGATATCAGAACCCGTCCAAACTCCTTTGGGAGTTATCGGGCAGGATTGAATGCCCCCTGGAGAGCTCGTTATTGAGCTTCTCCAGGTTCTCCCTCATGGTCTGCTCCTTCCTCTTGCTGGATGCTTCAATCCCTTCGTCCATCGTGCCTGCGGCCATGAGGATGTAGACCTCCCCGTCATTCTTCCTACCGGTACGTCCCCTCCTCTGGATCGTCCTGATCTCAGAAGGTACGGGTTCATAGAAGATGACCACGTTGGTGCTGGAGATGTCCAGCCCCTCCTCTCCGACGGATGTTGCGACTATCACATTGACCTCACCGGAACGGAGGCTATCGAGCAGCTTCACCTGCTCCTTCTGCGTCATACCGTCCTTGGCCTGCCCGATGAGCTTGGCGACCTTCGCTCCACTTATGGAGGATAGTTTGGACACCATCATATCGCATGTGTCGCGGTACTGGGTGAAGACCATAACCTTAGATCCGGGATCGTCTATGAGCGTCTTGCTGACAATGGACATGGCCTTCGATACCTTGGGGTGTTCCACATTGGTGGAATAAACGATCTTCCTCATGTCCTGGTATTCCGTGCGACCGATCATCTCCTTGGCGCTACGACCCCCATGTTCCTGCTCGGCCTCCTCCTCAAGCTTGCTCAGATAGAGCTTCAGAGGAGTTATCCCCTGGGTCTCCGCCAGCAT
>JAFUHJ010000038.1 GCA_017468935.1 Candidatus Methanomethylophilaceae archaeon | reverse complement strand
TCATACTCTACAAGGAGGATGAATAGTATGTGTGAAGAAATCACCGGAGATGGAGCAATCGCGCTCCCGGCAGCAACTTCTGCTGTCGTCAAGAAGACGAAGAAGGAGAAGATACTGTCCTTCAAGAGAGGTCATGTCTACATGGCCTTGAAGATGGTAACTCCCTTCAACAGAGAGAAGAACGAATATGGGGAGGCATTCCCCAGAATCACCTTCCTGGTCGACGGCAGGTATGTGAGGCTGCCTCTGGAATGCGATACCCTGAAGGAGCTCGGACAATTCATGACCAAGGTCGGGACTGCTCTGGAAGGTGTCAAGAACCCTGATGACAGCATGGACATGGATGCCGTCAGGGACAGGATCAGGGCTTGCGGAGGTGTCATTGCAGATCCCGAAGAGGTCAGAGAATAATCTCAGAAATTGATGGCGCAGCGGTTGCACCGCGCCATAAAATATGTTAATACGCATAAATTAAGCAAAATTATATTAATGAGTTCGATCAATAGAGTTTCAGCTTCGTATAATGCAAGTCTAGTACAGGTAAGAAAGGCATCGCTGACCATCATACCATAACACAAACGAAATATCAAAAAGGCAGCAATCAAGGAAGCATTAGAACAGAAGATAGATTATAGGAATCCCAACCCCACAAAATACGCTAAAACAGGATAGATCGATGTACCTCGGAGATTCGAAATGTCTCTTTGGATAACGAGCATCGGCATCCATTTCAATTCTAAAAAGGGGCAACGGGGACGAAGCTATCTGGAGTCTGGCGAGATCAAAAGGAGTTCGCTCGTTGATCCGACGTCTATAGGATCCGGTCCGAAAGGATCAGAGACTCCAGAATAGACATCACCCGCAGAGTGCAGGGGGCGATAATCTGGAAGAATCAACTATAATCGATAATGCAAAGGAGCTTCTTGGCGTGGCTCAGCCCGTCTCGATGCCTCCTCATTCAGAGGTCGTGTACAACTTCAATCAGGACCAGATCTACATGGCCCTGAGGATGGTACAGGACTACGACAAGGATAAGCAGCAGTACAAGCAGGCAGAACCCAGGATCGTTCTGTCGATCAACGGGGATTACCAGTGGGTACCGGTGGACCCCTATCTTTTCAGGAAATGGGGTGAGTTCCTCATAAACCTCAGTACGCTGGTGGAAGACATCGAGATCCCTCAGGAGGAAGTGGATATCGAAGAAATCAGAAGAAGGCTACTGGCCTGTTCCAACAGGGGTGATATGGATGTGTGAATGCTACATGTGCAAACACTGGAAGGGAAACGGGTTCGTGGTCCTGAAGGGTTGCAGCAGGTTCGAACCTCATAACCGCCCTTTGAAATAGGATCTCGAAGCCACATACTGGGTGGGGTCGATTCCCCATGGTGGGAAGTCCGACGGCTATGGCAATGGCGAATGTGTCAATGAGGGATGGGTCAGAAGGGTCTGCAACCATTCGGACATCATCGATAACAAGGAACCTGTCGTCTTCACGACGTTCCTCTTGGACGGCAATCCTCATGAGATCATGATGGGGCCCAGGGATGAATTCAAAGTAGTCACCGGGGAAGAGATTCAGAAGATGCTCGGAGAGAGCGGATTGCTCGATGTCAAGCCGGAACCGATGGGGAGATACAAGCGCAAGAGCAAGCCTAGAAGCAAGGAGGGCAGCAGAACCAAGGGGTCGAAAGGGAGCAGAGGGAGATGACCTTGGATCCGGAGCAGACCCTCCTGGTCTACGACGACGATATGGATCCGGGGGAGCTGGCCTACAGGATTAGTGAAAGGGCGGAGCACCCGGTGATCAGATGTGTGCTGGAGTATCCTTTCGAGGACACGTTCTACAATCCCGATAACAGGCCGTACTCCTCGTTCAAGGATCCGATAACCTGGATCCCTCCCGGACACGATTTCGAGCGTCCGATCAGGAACAACTGCGGTCCTATCAGGATGAAGGGCATCGGCGGCGACAACGGCCTGTACTACACGGGATGCTCCAACGACAGGGAGCACTACGTCAAAGGCAAGTTCAACCACTGCTGGTCCCGCCAATGCCCAAGATGCTTGAACGACACCTGCCTGAGGATAGGTACGCGCATCGAGGAGCACTTCACAATATACCGCCTCCTGAAGGAGAAGCAGGGCCTGGACCCGGGGCCTCTGGGGCATTGGGTGATCTCCCCCGATCAGGAGCATGCGAAGAGGCAGATGCAGACCCATAGGGGATTCACAAGCATGCGCAAGGGGATCCAGGATGACCTTATGAGTACAGGATGTCTGGGAGGGATACTGATGTTCCATCCCTGGAGACAAGGGGATGAGTACTGGGATTTCGAGCCACACTTCCACGGATTGCTCTACGGTTTCATAGACACGGACAGGTTCAGGGAGATGAACCCGGGCTGGATCATCAAGAAGATCCATTCTGGACAGTCCTTGGAATCCATCCGCAACACCGCAGCCTACATCAGCACCCATGAGGGCATCGGCATCGTCACCAAGGATGTGGAGGACGTGAACTATTACGAGAGGCTGCTGGCCCAGATATATCCCGGAATACAGGACGGGAACTACAGGAAGGACAACGGCGAGACCGGACCCTACGGTGCAGCCACAGGCAAGGCGTTCAGATACACCGACGAGGATTTTGCAAACGAGATCCTCGGTAAGGGGAGGATGGTCGGCGACATCTCATGGATCGATTGGCTGAAGTTCACGATGGATCCGTTGCACTCCATGATAGGCAACAACTATTTCGGACAGCTGTCCAACAGGAGCATCAAGACCGTGGCCACCGAGAGCTACAGGGTCACGAGGACATGCGCTTGTTGCGGAGGCCCTCTCAACGTGTACACGGGGATGTGCGATCAGTGCGGAGAGCCTGCAACGCACATCTTCAACAACACCATCCACACGTTCGGCGCGGACTATCCGGG
>JAFUHJ010000037.1 GCA_017468935.1 Candidatus Methanomethylophilaceae archaeon | reverse complement strand
GATCAGCGACAGTTTCAACGATTATCATATCCATTCGGGAGAGTCAGAAATCAATTCTTGGAACAATTCCCTTCCGGCACTCGCACAGGTCCTGGCCAAGAGCGATGTTCCGGACGATGCAGAGATCGGGATCGAATACAACATCCGTGGCAACAAGCACAGGATAGATGCATTGATATGCGGCAAGGACCAGGACGGTTCTGAGTCCGCGGTCGTGATAGAGCTGAAGCAGTGGAGCAATGTCCGGGGGACTGACAAGCCCTACTTCGTCCACACCGTCGGCGGAGGAGGGGAGGACGATTACTGGCATCCTTCATACCAGGCTGCAAACTACGTCGGAATGATAGAGTATTTCTACGCATATGTCCAGGACACTCCGGTGAGGTTCAAAGCATGCTCCTATCTCCATAACATGGATGCCGTCAATCGGCAGATCCTGGGAGATACCATGGTCTATCCGCAGGTGGAGTACAGCCCCGTATTCCTCAAAGGCGACGAGAACGACCTTGCGGATTTCATCAGCCATTTCATCAAGAGTCCCTGCAAGAATCTGCTGTTTAGGATTGACCACAGCACCATAAGGCCCTCTCCGAAGCTTTCCGATATGCTCAGCGAAGCTCTGAAGGGTCAGGAGTTCTTCTCATACAGCGACGAGCAGGCGGATGCCGTGTCCAGTATCGTGCAGACCGTAAGGGACAGCGCCAGATACGGCGAGAAGAGAACGATCATAATCAGGGGGAGCCCCGGTACCGGGAAGTCGATCGTGGCCATCAACGTCCTCGGACAGCTCGTGGCACCGCAGCACGGGGAGAAACCTCTGAGCGCCGCATATTTCACGTGCAACAGCGCCCCTCGTATGCTCTACCAGAAGAAGCTCATAGACGAGGATTACAGGAAGAATGCGATATCCAACCTGTTCAAGCATCCTCTCTCCCTCAGCGGGGCTCCATCCAACGCACTGGCATGTTCCTTGTTCGACGAGGCCCACCGCATGTACGATTGGAAGGGCGGTACGGGACTCAAGAAGGGGATCAATCTGGTGGAGAGGTGCATCAATGCATCCAAGGTCTCCGTGTTCTTTATTGACGAGGATCAGGCCGTCACGACACATGACTACGTGACAATAGACAGGATAAGGGAGATCGCTGACAGATGCAATTCCAGGGTAATCGACGGTCCGACGCTGAAGACGCAGTTCCGCGTGCTCGGGGGTACCGAGTACCTGGAGTTCGTCAGGACCCTTCTCCAATATCCGGATTCCGGGGAATACAGGAAGGATTTCGAGGGTTACGATTTCCGCGTATTCGATAAGGCCGCCGATATGAGGGAAGAGCTCAGGAAGATGGACATTCAATACGGCGATTCACGTATGGTAGCGGGTTACACCTATGAGTGGATCACCAAGAAGGATTACGGCAGCGGGTACGACATCGTTCTCGATGACGGGGAATTCCAGGCAAAATGGAACATGTCCAAGAGCGATTATTCGTGGCTGTATGACAAGGAATCGTTCGAGGACGTAGGCTGCATCCACACCTGTCAGGGCCTGGACATGCAGTACTGCGGGGTCATAATCGGGAAGGATCTCCGTTTCGAGAACGGGGAGCTCGTCTTCGATCCGTCCCGGAATGCCAAGAGCGATAACAGTTCTGGCATCAGGACTTGCAAGGACAGGAAGCAGGCCGAGACCCTTATCCGGAACACCTACAACGTGCTCCTGACAAGAGGCATGAGGGGCACATTTATCTACTGTGAGGATGAGGGTCTGAGAGATCATCTTAGAGATATGTTTAAAGATGATTCTAACAGTCTGGCACATGATTGATTCTTCAATTTTTTTTGACAAAGAATACGAGCATTACAAAGATAACAGCCAGCCGTTATTATACCTTCAACGCCATCATACGATCATCAAGAAAAGGAGACGTATAGCATGGAAAGAACCATCAGAATGAAAGGAAGAGCAACCGTGACCGCCCCTTCGGATATCACCGTGGTATCCATGAACATATCCGGTAAGGAGACAGGCTTCGCGGAGGCCCTGGAGACGATGAGCAGGACCACCGGCAGGCTCAAGGACCTCATATCCTCCGCCGGGATAGAGCGCGACTCCATCAAGACATCGGACCTCAAGGTGGAGCAGTCCTACCGCAAGGTCAAGATCGGCACCGACCGCAACGGATACGACAAGTTCAAAGAGGTCGAGGACGGGTTCGATTACTACCAGAAGATCCATTTCGAGTTCCCCACCGACAACACCGTGCTGTCTGACGTGATCAAGAATGTCAGCAAGAGCGGGGCCACGCCGAGGATCATCTTCTCCTTCAGGAACAGCGATCCCGAAGGGATGAAGAACAGGGCCCTGGCAGAGGCATGCAGGCATGCCCAGGAGGAGGCGGAGACCATAGTCACTGCCGTCGGCGCAAAGCTCGGTAAGCTGCTGTCCGTCGACCGCAACTTCAGCACGCGTGGCGATTATGACGATGAGGACGGATACGATATGCCTCTGAGATCGGCATGCCTGTCCGAGTCCATGGACATCGATCCGGAGGACTACTCCGTGGACCAATCCGTGGAGATGGTCTGGGAGATAACGGATTGAAGACCCTATCATCAGCGGAGCGTATATCATGGACCTGTGACATCAGGGCTCATGGACAAGGCTCCGCTGATGGAATTCATCCGCCAAATGGACCACAGGCACACCGTGGAGATGATAGAGGACATGATCGTCCATCTATCGGACGAACAGCTGAACGAATGCGTTCGCAGATCGTTCAAGAGGATATGCGATGAGAACAGCGATGTGGAGTCCCATATCCAAAGTGTGATCGAGAACCTGTGGTTCGATATCTCCAGTTCCTATTACGATGATGAGGACGAGCCTTCGCTGGAGGATATGGTCCCTTTGATCAAAGACAGGTTCGATTTCGTGAGATCCATGGCAGAGGCGGGCATGGATGCGGAGGCCGAAGAATTCTGCAGGCGCATAGCGGACGGGATGGAACGTGTGTCATCGGATCCGAGATACAACGGTGTGGGGGAGATCCTGCTCCCGCAGAGGGATGAGCTGTTGGATCTGATCGAGAAGGGCGAATGCGGGAAATGGTTCTTTTATCGAGGGCTTTGGGAGGGTCATAAAGACCCTTGAAAAAATGTCTTGCAGAACGGTATTTCCGATGCTTGTAAAATTCGTTTTTCGGGCCTGATTCCGACCACCCCGAAAAATGCCCGATTTTCGGACCGATTTTTCAGTTGGCCAGCATCGAAAAAATCGAACTTTTTTAGCGACCCGTTTATGGGGTGTTTTTCAGGCATTTTCCAATGCTTTTCCAAGGAAAGTTCTGACCTGTTTTATGACCCCTTCCGATCGTCATTCCTGGGTTTTACTTACGATAGTTTTTCAACTTGATTTGAACGGTCACAAAGATGCCTTATCCTCCGTCCGTCTTCATGGATTGCCTTGCGTGATCGCACCCCGCTTCGTCGGCAGTCTCACATCGAATTGCACATCGACGGGTATAGGTCCCGTGCTGTCCGCCTACGATATTTGAATGTCCGTGGGAAGTCTCTGAGGATCCGGTAAAATTAAAAAAGATGAAGGAGGAGGGTACGACCCTCCTCGGTTTTCAGAAGATCTTGACCTTCTCGTTAGAAACGTTGCAGTACTCTGCGGATCCGCCCTCGAGGGTGAAGAATCCGAGGGACCATCCCATCTGCTTGTACATCGCGGCGAGGTCGGGCATTGCCTTCTCGACGAACTGCATGAGCCTGGGGTCGTCGCTGAATGTGGCCTTTCCGTCCCAGCGGATGAAGTCCGCACCGATGCTTGCGAGGATCTCGCACTTGGGGTTGGCCTGGAGCTGCTTGTAGACGTCCTTGAATGTTCCGACACCGAAGTAGATCTTTCCGTCAAGGGGGATCTTGAGTCCGAGGACCCTCATCCTGGGCTGGTCACCGCATGTGGTCGCAAGGGTGAACGATCCGGCGTTCTCGAGGAATCCGTCGATGTACTGCATGGGGGTGATCTCGATCTTGAGGGGCTCGATGAGCTGCTTGATCCACTGTTTCTCCTTCTCGGAGACATCCCTGTCGATGGAGCAGACGAGGAGACAGAGCACGACGATGTCCTCCTTGATCTCATCGTCCACGAGTCCGATGATGTCGACCATCGTGTCGACGACGTTCTTGAGCTTGTCGGGTCTGTTGAGTCCCATGGAGTTGAACATCTTGACCGCGTCGTTGTATGTGACGGGCTTTCCGGCGATATGCTCGAACATGGGTTTGAGGAGCTTGAACTCATCCTTTGCGAGGTTCCCGTCCGCAGCCGCGGCTGCAAGGACGAACTCCATGTATGCGGCCACGCCGTCCTTTCCATCGAGTGTCAGCGCGGAGAGCTTCTTGACGACATCCACGGATTTCTGGTTGAACAGCTGTGCGAACTGCTCGCGATCCATCGTCTCGAGCTTC
>JAFUHJ010000036.1 GCA_017468935.1 Candidatus Methanomethylophilaceae archaeon | reverse complement strand
CAGCGGTCGCAGGGCCGTACTGGAGAATCTAGAGAACAATCCGGGAGCGAAACTGTCGGAAGTGTCCGAGGAAATCGGGATGAGCCTCTCCTCAGTCAAGAGGGCGGTCGTGTCGCTGAAGAAGGAAGGATATCTGAGGAACGACGGCAACAACCGGAAGAGCGTATGGGTAGTCCTGTGATGATGTTGTAAGTCATCCATCTATCAGATGCATCATGTACTGAGGTATCGTCAGCACAGCGTCAGATTCTCCAAGTTTTGATTCAGTGACCTTGATGCATCTGTCGACACCATAGATCTCTTTTCTGTCCAGAATGGTCCGTGCGGCCTTGGTCCTACCGTCCCTCGATTTGACCTCCAGCAGGGTAGGTCCGCCCTCGTACATGGTAATGAAATCTATCTCAAGGTCCTTATCCCTGCGATAGTAGTATAGTGGCCTGCCCATCTTGTGCAGGAAATCGGCTGCCATCTGTTCGTATATGGCTCCCTTGTAGATGCCGAGGTCACCATCGAGGATGCTCCCGGCTGCACCATCGTCGAGCATCGAAACGAAAAGTCCCGAATCAGACATGAACATCTTGAACGCATCCGGGTCCTTGTTGCCTTCCAAGGGCACAGCCAACAGTTTCAGGTTATGGCTGAGCGTCACCAATCCTGCCTCGACGAGCCATTGGATCGCACCTCTGTACTGGTCGGATCTCGCGTTCTGTCCGAGAGTGGAGTATTGGAACTTCTTGTATTCCTTCGCCAGTTGAGCAGGGATAGAGTCGAACACGGCACTTATGAGCAGTTTCAGTTTCAGATCAGTCTGGACATTCCCGTCCTTGTCGATATATTTTCCGAAATCGTCACGATGCTGCGCCAACATGTTGCGTTGGATCGCAAGCACATCGTTGTAA
This sequence comes from Candidatus Methanomethylophilaceae archaeon, assembly GCA_017468935.1. Lineage (GTDB taxonomy): Archaea > Thermoplasmatota > Thermoplasmata > Methanomassiliicoccales > Methanomethylophilaceae > Methanoprimaticola. Next base: position 3,746 of record JAFUHJ010000036.1, on the reverse strand, counting down.
TTGTTGCCCTGAAGGAATGACGATACCGCTTCCGGCATCCCGCCGACGCAGATGTATTCGCGAAGATGGCGGATCATCGCGGATTCTATCGCACCATTGACTTTCTTCCTGTTCTCGAAGGACTTTCCCACAGCCGATAGTATGGCATCATCCACGCCCTTGGCCCAGAGGAACTCCTCGAAATCCATGGGCACCATGGTGAGTATGTACTCGAAACCCACGGGGATTCCGCGGCCGACATTGCGGTTGTATCCGGATATCCCCAGAAGGGAACTGGTCTCAATTATGTCGTACCTTCCGTCCTCTATGAAGTATTTCACGGAAGATCTGGCATCAATGCAGTCCTGGACCTCGTCGAAGATGATGACGGTCTTTCCCGGAACGAAGGATACTTTCTTGTGTGCCGAGATACCCAGGGTCATGGCGTCGATATCGAAATCATCGGCGAAAGCTGAACGGATGCTTCTATCGGCCCTGAAATCTATGTAGACGACATTCTCGTAGTTCCTTCTGGCGAATTCCTTGACGATGTACGTCTTACCGACCTGGCGCAGACCTTTGATGAGAAGAGCTTTCTTCCTGTTCATACCGGAATCCTTCCATTGCTGCATCTTGGCAAAGATCTTCCTTTCGAAGTCCATGAAGTATGGATGGCATACGAGTATTTAGCACTTTTTTAGACGAATTTTTTGTAATTTTTACATTTTTTACGACTAACTTTTTGCTAAGATTACAATTTTTATGACGAACTTTTCTACATACTATGACCTCAGGGGTCAGCACGCAGACCTGATCCCTCTATGATCAGCACTGGTGGACATCTGCAAATCATCACGGGCGCGTAATTGTTTTTATACAGCACCAATAATCCTCAGCACATGATTCAGTGTCCGCGCGGTACAAGGGACTTCCTCCCCGATGAGATGGAGAAACGCAGGTTCTATGAGAACAGGCTCAGGCATACCGCGCAGACCTTCGGTTTCAGGGAGATAGAGACGCCGATCTTCGAGGATGCGGAACTCTTCATCCTCAGGTCCGGACCCAACGTCCTGAAGGAGCTCTACGCCTTCAAGGATAAGGGGGACAGGGACATCGCACTCCGTCCGGAGATGACCGCGCCTGCGATCAGGATGTTCGTCAACGGCATGAGCAACGACCCCAAACCGATCAAGATATTCTACTTCGGACAGTGCTTCAGGTACGAGAGGCCGCAGAGCGGCAGGTACAGGGAGTTCTTCCAGTTCGGAGCGGAGCTCATAGGCTCCGCGACACCGGAGACGGATGCCGAAGTGATCTGTATGGCAGCGGCTATGATCAAGGAGCTGGGTCTGAAGGATTACAAGATCCACATCGGTCATATCGGTGTCCTCAGGCAGGCCATAGCCGATGCCGGGGTCCCCAAGGAGAGGACCGCGGAGGTCCTGCAGAAGCTGGACAAGAAACTCTACGACGAGGCCCGTCCTCTTCTGGAGGATATGAACGTCGATTCCGATACGATCGATTCCATATTCACACTCACCGAGACCGTCGGGGGCATCGAGGTGCTGTCCAAGGTGCCCGGAGAGGCAGGAGATTATCTCAGGCAGGTCACATCGTACATGCACGCCATGGGCGTGGACAATTTCGACATCGACCTCGGAGTGGTCCGCGGATTGGACTACTACACGGGAATGGTCTTCGAGGCAGAGGCTCCCGCACTCGGTGCGGAGAAGCAGATCTGCGGAGGGGGATCATACACCCTGTCCGAGCTGTTCGGAGGGGAGAAGGTGTTCTCAACGGGATTCGCTATAGGATTCGACAGGATCCTGTTGGCGATCGAGAAAGAAGGCCAGGTGTACGAGCCCAAAGGGATCGGTGCTTACGTGGTACCTGTATCCGACGACGTCAGACTGAAGTCCGCGGAGATCGTGGCGATGCTGCGTGCAGCCGGCGTCCCATCCGACATAGATATCATGGGACGTAAGATGGCCAAGGCAATGAAGTACGCTTCATCAGTGAGGGCCAAGTACGCCGTGATCGTGGGTGCAAAGGAACTCGAAGAGGATTCTGTGACTCTCAGGGACATGGCGACCGGTGATCAGCAGCTTGTCAAGATAAGCGAGCTGCCTTCGAAGATCGCCTGAGTATCAGCATCCTAGAGCTGTTATCGGTACGACGTAAACTCCGTCCTCGCGCTTGTATGCGGCACCTTCCAATCCGCTTATGACGCATAGGAATTCCGGAGGGCGTCCGTTCTCATCGTCCGAGACCATTCAGTCGATCTTGAGAAGATTCTCGGCCGCCTTGAAGTCAAAGTATTTAGTGAAATCTCCCAGCTGTACCTGGGAACTTTCACCGTTTTTACCTGGGAACTTTCACTAATCAGTGTCTGTCCATCTCTTCGTTCAGAAGGAAATCCGCCCTCGGGATGAGCTCCTCCGATCTGCGGACATTGCGGAATCTCACCTTGGGTATCATAGAAGACAGGTTCTTTGCATCGTCGTACAGTGCCTTCATGTCAGGGTTCTTCACCTTGTACTCCCCGGTCATCTGCCTTATGACCAATTGGGAATCCATGACGAACTCCGCTTCGGTGCCCTTGAGGTCCAGGACCTTGGCTATCCCGGCGATGAGCCCTCTGTATTCAGCATAATTGTTGGTATGGATCCCTAGGAACTCCGCATGCTCGTGGACGACCTCTCCGTTCTCCACGACGACGATGGCATATGCGGATTTTCCGGGATTGCCTCTGGAACCGCCGTCGGAGTATACGGTGATCATCGGTACACCAGTTCCCTGGAGACCTTGTTCCCGTCATCGACGAGGAGGACTTTCGCGTGGATCGGTTCATCGGTGAGCTCGAATCCCATGATGATGACCTTGTCCCCGACCTTAGAAAGATGTGCTGCAGCTCCGTTGAGTGCGATGATTCCGGATCCGCGCTTGCCGGGTATCACATAGGTCTCGAAACGGTTGCCGTTATCGACATCGGCAACCAGGACCTTCTCCCCGGACCAGATTCCGGATCCTTCCATCAGGTCCTCGTCTATGGTGATACTTCCCTCGTAGTCGAGGCGGGTCTCGGTGACGGTGGCCCTGTGGATCTTGCTGCGGAGCATCCAACGCATGATTCGCTGATGTGTCGCATCGTTTATGACTGTATCGGTCTGGCCGAGGGACAGTGAAATTTCGATGGAAGGAACTCACAGGATTGAATCGAAGAGAAGATGAGCGCCCTGGACGGAATTTGAATCCGTGTCGAAGCCTCGACAGGGCTTCATGATAGGCCGCTACACTACCAGGGCAACAATCCAGAGTATAATGGATTCATATTTAATGTTTGGGGAGGCTCTATGGTTATGGCCAGCTAAACAATCAGACATTCAAATAGTACATTAAGGTCTGGACCTCTCCGGAATCACCCTCTGTTATTCAGGACCATTATGGATTACTGTCAACATGTTGCATGAATCTTGCCAAACATGTAAAACATTGCATTTTGAAACGTGCTATTTATGCACAGTATAAAAACAATATATAAACTGGGCTCATCTGTCCTTGGACCGCTTCATGGACACGTATAAGGACAAGGTCGGAAAACCCTTCGTGATACACTCGAAGGATGTGAGGGTCGCGGACGACGCCGTCTATATCCCGATATATATGGCATCTTTGCTGTGATATGTCTGCATCTGATGGTCTTTTATCCTTATTCCCAAATGTCGGTGGCATGCCACTAGGGGATCCTCACGGAGCGAACTTCGAAT
>JAFUHJ010000035.1 GCA_017468935.1 Candidatus Methanomethylophilaceae archaeon | reverse complement strand
GACCTTTCCCATGTTGATCAGGTGATCCGCCACCCTTTCAGAATCAGAGGTCATCGCAAGGAACTCGGAACCGACATCCAATGTGCATATCCCCTCGTTGAGCCTGGTGACATGGTTCTGGGCCATCTGCTCCGTTATGATATCCACATGCTCCTCGATGTCGTAGGCCTCTTCGAGGGCGGGCTCGCTGGTCTCCGTGTAGGCTATCTCGATCTTGTCGTAAAGCTGCTCAATGAGCGCCTGCACCTCCATGGTCTCCTGGATGGCCACTTCCGAGAAATGACCGCCGGTCTCGTTGAGCCTCTGTGCGTATTCCATGATGTTCTTCGAATAATCCCCGATACGCTCGAGGTCCGAGATCGTATGGTACACAGTGGAGACATAGATCTGATCCCTCTCCGAGAGCTGGTTCTCGGACAATTTAACCAGGAAGCTCGCTATGGCCTTGTTGAGATAGTTCAGTTCCTATTCGTTGTTACAGAACTTCTCCATACCGTCGAAGTCCATGGTACGGATCATATGACACGCGGTACGATAATTCTCAATGGCGATGTGCGACATGTTCACGACCTCGTTCATGACCTGCTGAACTGCCAGCGGCGGGGTCTTGAGCATGTATGAGTTGATGTAATAGAGTTTAGGGGTGAACTCGCCTTCATCGCCCTCGTCCTTCTCGGGAACGATCCTCATGACCAGTTTGATCAGAGAATTGGTAAGGGGCAGCATTATGATCACTGTGATCACGTTGAAGAACGTGTGGAACATGGCCAACTGGGTCTGCGGGGCCTCGGGGAATACGGTTTCGAACATGGTTGCATATCCGGTCCCGAAAGCGCCGAGTACGAAGCCTGCCACAACGAATATCAGCACACCGAACACGTTGAACAGGAGATGTATGACTGCCGTGCGCTTCGCATTCAGTCCGCTGGAGAATCCAGCGATTATGGCCACGACACAGGAACCGATGTTGGATCCCAGGGTCAGATAGATTCCCTGTTCCAGGTCGATGAGCCCCGATACGACCATCGTGATAGCCAATGTCGTGACGACGGATGAACTCTGCACGAGAGCGGTGAGGATGACACCGATCAGAAGGAGCAGGAGAATGTTGTCGATGCTGGAAAGGAACTCCACGACCTCCGGGAGCTCTGCGAACTCCGACATCGACGATGCCATCATCGTCAGTCCGACGAACAGGAGTCCGAATCCCGCTATGACTCCGCCCCAGACCTTGGTCCTCTCCTTCTTGGCGAAGGACATGACGAAGGCACCGACACCGGCCAATGCTGAGAAGATGAGAGCAAGAGAGATCGAATCATCGCTGAACATTCCGATGGCAGCGAGCTGTGCAGTGATCGTCGTACCGATGTTGGCACCGTAGATGATCGTCGCCGCAAGGGGCAGCGTCATGATACCGGCGTTCACGAATCCTATGACCATGACGGTCATGGCTCCGGAACTCTGGATCGCGGCCGTACCGACGGCACCGATACCGACTCCGTAGAGCTTACTGTTGGATGCCTTGGAGAACATCTTCTTCAGTTTCGTACTGCTCAGGGACTCCAAATTGGAGCTGAGCATAATGCATGCGGTGAGGAATACACCTATTCCGGCAAGCAATGTCAGTACTGCTGTCGCAATCATCAAGTCGTCCAAAAGAAATCCCCCGGGCTGTATCCTCGTTCGTCTCCAGAAAGCGTAACCATTCGGGATTAAAAAGGATTTACGCTGAACATCTTTGATGAAACCCTTGAAATCCCGCCGAATCCAGGAAAATATCGAATACATTTCAGGAGAGGGTAATCCCGGTGCCCACCCAATGCCGATAAACAAATAATGTGTTTTCTGGCAATTCTGCAATCGACACGATTATAACGGTGGTTACATTCCGCCTTATATGGATGTCATCGGCTTCGTCAAGAAGGACTATCTTCTCGTGATATCCGCCGTGCTTGCACTCATCTCCCTGTTCCTGGTACCGTTCGATACCATCAAGACATACAATTACGACAGGATCCTCGAGACGATATGCACACTTCTCATCTTCCTCCTCATCGTGGCCGGACTGAAGGAATGCAACGCACTGAATAAACTGGCCCACAAGGCCGTGACAAACATCAGGACTACAAGGGCCCTTTGTCTTGCCCTCATCCTTCTACCATTCTTCTGCGCGATGTTCTTCTCCAACGACGTCGCACTTCTCACGTTCGTGCCCCTTTCCATAACGATGCTCACAATGGCCGGACTCAAAGGCACCATCATAATCGTCGTCGTCCTGCAAACGGTCGCGGCCAATGTGGGAAGCTACCTGACGCCGTTCGGTAACCCGCACAACCTCTACATCTTCAATTTCATGGACCATTACGGATTCACACTCTGGGAATACGAAGCCACCCTGATCCCGATCGTCGTTGTGGGCGCCATAGTGCTGATAGCCATCGCGATGATGATCAAGAACAAACCGCTGACGGCGGAATTGGAGGAGGACATCGAGCTGAAGGACAGGAAGATCCTGATCGCCATCTGCATTCTCTTCGTGATCGCGATCGTCACGGTACTTGACCTGATCCCGTTCTACATCACATTGGCCGTAATCGTCCTGGCATTCCTCGTCATGATGCCAAGGGTCTTCACGAAGGTGAATTACAGCATCCTCTTCATCTTCTTCTTCCTGTTCCTGTTCGCGAACGGCCTCACGAACATGAGCGAGGTCCACAGCCTCATCACGGACCTTATGGAATGGGATCCGATGCTCACGACCGTGCTCGTATCGCAGTTCACCAGCAACGTACCTTCCACGATCCTTCTTCAGCCGTTCACGGATGATTGGGCCGCGGTCCTGGTGGGAGCGGACATCGGAGGGTTCGGTACACCTATCGCCTCGATGGCCAGCATCATCTCGATAAAACTCTATCTTCAGGAAGAGGATTCCTCCATCAAACAGTACCTCAAAGTGTTCTTTGCGGTGAACCTGGTCATGCTCGTGGTGCTCATTCCCACATATTACATATTCTGCGTATGATCATCTCTTCGGCTTGTATGCCTTGAGATACTTGAGGACATCGGCATCCTTATCGGTCCATTCGGGAGTGTATCCTCCCTTGATGTACTCGTTGTACCAATCCTCGCATTGTTTCATATAATCGGTCATGTCCAGTTTTGGAACAGCGATCACCTTGGTGTTGTCCGGGTTAGGTATCCACTGTTTGGGGCGGTCGTAATCCTTCTCCTCGAGGAATCCCACTAGGAAGACTATCCTGTCCAGGTTGGAAAGCTCTGCATAGAGGGATGCCTGCAGCATGTACGACATCGGGATGTTAGAATAACCGCCGTTCTCGTCCTTCCACTTCTCCATGTCATGGGAGGTCTTGATCTCCAGGATGGTGTCCCTGACACCATCGACCTGTATGTAACCGTCGACCAATCCGCCGAAGACCTTGTTGTTGTGGAAATGGTCGTATCCGCATTGTTCCCTCGGGACGGGTTCCTCTATCCCTACCTTGTGACCCTCTTCGAGACCAAGGCATTGGCTGATGAGCGCTGGCCTGGCTGCGAGATAATCCCTCAGGACAGGCTCTAGGATGTTACCTGCATCGATATACTTGTTGGCCTTGTCGCCTGGATACAGTCCAGCGAGCTCGCAGGCCACCTTGAAGGGCGTGGAGAACTCGCTGAGCCCCAGGATCGGTCCGACCTTCGTCCCTGTGATCTTCTTGAACCTGTAGATGTCGAAGATAACGGTCTTCTCCTCTTCGTCGATCTCAACGATGCTAGCCCTTCCGTCGAATGCCATGGACGATGATTCCTGCAGAGGTTTATCATTCTATGCATGGTTCGACCAAGGTATCCAAGCGATACCTGTCGGGAATCAGTAATATGCCCTTCCCTGCTTGGGATGCTTCATGTAATACTCGGCCACCAGCACCAGGGAAACGATGAGCATCACGGCCATTATGCTGTAACTGATCACATAGGAACCCAAAAGAGTCTCCAGGGTACCGGGCAGAAGAGCGAAGAGGAACGAACCGAGAACATAAGCGATCTCCAATCCCCTCACCGTATCGAAATACTGTCCGGGAAGTGCGATGTCCTTTG
>JAFUHJ010000034.1 GCA_017468935.1 Candidatus Methanomethylophilaceae archaeon | reverse complement strand
GGTGAAGAGCTATGGTGATGAGTTTCGTCAGTTCGATGGTTTTCTAAAAATTCAATCTGCATTGCAAGGAAAGCCTGACGACTAGATATCAAGCAAACTCATGAGCTCTTAGAAGCTTAATTTAAACAAAGATAAGATTTTGATACTTTAGATATTTTGACAGTTGCCGAGAATTGCCCCGCTGTATCCTTTTGTGAATTAGTTAATCTGCATTATACTTATCTGCATATCATTTGAGTGAAGAAGACAATTTTTATTGACTATAGACTTTGATCTCAAAAAAGGCCAAAAAGTGCTCTCCAGGTGTAATTTTTGACGATTTCGAGGTAGTTTTCCGGAGGGTCGAAAATAGTGGCAAAGATGAGTCGTTTAGTACACCCTTTTTGATGCAAATAAGGCGTTTTTTAGTTGATATTCGGGAGACCGTTGTTGACAAAAATAGAGGGGTTTTTGGGATTGAGATGCACATGATCGATAAAATATCGGTCATTTGAAATATAATGTACATAATTATTCATTTTAGGCAAAAATTTAGTGCTTCGTAGTTTTAACTTTATTAATTAAGTAGATTAAGCTATTTGCTTAATTAATAAACTTTTATTCTAAAATCAGCCTGCACTAAAGAATTAAAGTTTAAAATTAATACTGATAAAGCAATTAGCTAAAATAATAATGAATAAGAGATTGCCATAAATCACTACTCGAGAAAAATTAATGTAATTAAGCAATCAACTTAATTAATAATGAATAAGAACCAATTACACGCGATTTCGAGCATGAGTTCAATAATAATTAATGTAGTAAATGTATTAGCTAAATTAATTGCAAATATCCAATTATAGACCAAATTTTGAAGAAACCAATATTTGGGCATAGAGCAGATCTAACCTAACATTGCTCTTCTTCTCAAAGGATTCCAACCCTTCCTTAATCTCAGGCGGATAATCCGGCATGAACAGTTTGTTGAAGTCATCGGGCGAGACCCTGTCCAACGTATCGACATGATCGCACAGCTCTTCAACAGACATCTGCTTTGACAGATGTATCTTCTTCAGTATGTTGCACTCATCCAGCATGCATCCTGCATAATCAGCAGCCGAACCGTAAGGGAGTTCTTCATCACCCTTCATCATCAGGCAATGAGCTTTCGCATCGGTGAAGATCCTGGTAAGCAATTGCAGCTTCGAGAAATCAGAATATGTGACAAGCTGCTCACCGGCGAGGATGTCTTCGGCGAGCGCCTTGGACCTGATCATACGGCAATAGAAGTCCAGCCCCGCGTTGCAATAGAATATGAATGCACCTTCTCTGCGCATATCTTCCTCCGCAAGGCTTGATAGATAGTGCTCGTACACATCCATAGGTATGGTGATCTCCTGAGGTGATAACACCTCAAGATCCTCATCCAAGTTGGAAAAATCATTGTGTGAGATTCTCAGCATTGCGTTGCATCTATGGATATCGAGTTCCAACTGCGATCCGACGGCCGATTTCAAAGAGATTGGTATGGATTCCATCGAGGAATAGATGGACTTCTCCAATTCCTTGCGTAGAAGCACATCCTGTATCACAGTGCACTCCTCTGCGGAATAGATCAACTCATCATCTCCCTGACCTTTGTGATGTTTTTCTTAAGATCCACGATGTAAGAGTGTGTGATCTTCTCGTTGATGCGTTCCTTGGGATCGATTTCCCGCAGGTATTCAGCATAGAGCTTCGGTGGAAGCTCGCTGTCGGCGGTCAGCAACATCAGGTCCTCGTTCAGACCGTTCTCGAAATAAGAGAAATCCTCGGCATAGTAATGTTGCGCCATATCGTAGTAACGCCACTCGATATCGGTGTAGGCCTGGAGTTCGGTGTAGATCTTCTCGCGAGCAGGATTCTCCACGGCTCTCATTGCGAAGAGCTCATGCTCTTCTAATTTTCTGGTCGCTCCTGCACGGAACATCTCGACCAGTTTTTCCTTGCTAACAGGCTTGTCTTTCATTATATCATTATTAATTTAGGTGATTACTTAACTAACATTATTATTATAGATATTGAATAATTCTAAACTCAACTTGTTCCGAAATATGGTGTTCAATATTTTTAAGAGGTATTGTTTCTCCATTAACATGGCCAAAGTTAAGCTGGTAATATTCGACCTTGACGGTACGCTGAACAATTCTGCGCAGACCATCAAGTATTGTTTCCGTCGCACCGGCGAATACTATGGCAAATACGATATCTCGGAGGAACGTCTCGATACAGGCCTCACCGGACCGTTCGATGTGAACATCTCCAAAGTTTTAGGATTAAAACCGGAACAGGTAGGAGAGGCCATCAGGAAATACTCCGTACATTTCGAGGAGACGTCACCTGTGATGTCGAAACTCTTCCCCGGCTCCACGGAGACCATTCTTTACCTAAAGGAACACGGATGCAAGATCGGTCTCGCAACGATGATGGTGGAATCCTATGCCGTGGCCATTCTGAGGAACTACGGGATACTGGATCTCTTCGACTCCGTGCACGGGACCACAGAGGACTTCAGGTACCGCAAGGAGGACCTGATAAGATTCTGTCTGATAGATACCGGCCTGAACGCCGAGGATGCGATCATGGTCGGTGACGGTCTGGACGACCACAGGGCGGCGAAGGTGGCAGGGACGAGGTTCGTGGCTGCATTGTATGGATTCGGTCTCGACAAGGAATACTGCATCGAGAACGACATACCGGGGATATCCGACGTGTCGGAATTGAAGGATCTTATCAATCAACTATCCTGAAACCGGATTCGTCCCCTTCTTTGAAGTATCTTATGCCTCTCATCTCCATCATCTCGAAGAGCGTGGAGACGTGGAGACCTACACCGAGATTGAGGAACTGGTTCTCGATATACTTCTGACCATCCAGTTCCGCAGTGGGGTGGAAATCCATCGACCTGTGCTCTGTGAATATCTGCATACCGAAAATGCGTCCGTCCCTGTCGAAGATCGGCCCGCCGGAATGTCCTTTGAGGGCAGGGGTCGTGACCTCGATATATCTGAGGGTACAGGAACCGTCAACGGATTTTCCCCTGTTCTCCATATGGGCATATAGCCCGTCCATCGGGTAGAAGAGGTTGTCAGAAACAAGCTTGGGGATACGGAACGCCTTCGGTCCGTCGAGGAACTCAGGCGTGATCTTTATGAACGGGAAACCTCCGCGGCATACGCTTGTGCCTATGCGCATGTGTTCCGGATCGGCGAATACGGGGTATTCGGTCACCCATGATGGGTCGAAGGGCTCCAGTTTTCCTATGGCGATATCCGCCTGACGGTTGATCATGACGTTATTGACCCTGACCCCGTCCCATCCCCACCAGAAGGAATGATTGGTGATAAGGTCTTTGTCGATCTTGATCTCGGAAGAAGGGGATTTGCTGTTCTGGGATCTGGAGCTGTTTATGCCATTGATCTCCTCGATCTTCTTCAGGTCGTTCTGGAATTTGAAGAAGGAATCGAACATGTGCGCCGCGGTCAGAATCCAACCATCAGAATTCACGACTATCATGGCGCCCACATCGGTGCGGAGCGATCCGTCGTAGTGACGTACGGATATCGCAACTGGGCGGGTGTATTTCATGACCTTCTGACAGGCATCGGCGAACATGTTTCTTCCGTAATTAATTGCCCTAAATAACGTTTTCAACGTCACTCGTGAACGGTATCCCGGACAACCGGCTTCCCGTCGACGACAGCGACATCGATGATCGTGTGCACCCTTACTCCCGCTTCCTTCTCGAGTTCCTCGATGTTCAGACTCTTATTGAGTACTATGAGCACCTCTTCGATGACGAGTCCCGCCTCCCTTATGGTCTGGACGGTCTTCTTCAGGGTGTTGCCGGTGCTGATGACATCATCTACGAGTATGACCTTGGTACCGGGCTCGATGGCGTGAAGATACAGGTATGATGTCTCGTAACCCGTGGTCTTCTCGAACACTATCTCATCAGGCGTTCCGCTCTTCCTCTTACGGATGATCTGGAAGGGTTTACCGGTTCTCATGGTCAATGCCGTTGCTATAGGGATGCCCATGGCCTCCGGTGCGAGGAAAAGATCGCAGTCCAGATCGGAAAGCCTCTGGAATCCTCCGACGATCTCGTCGAGAAGATCCCTGGACATGGCAGGATTCCCGTCGGATATTGCGTTGACGAAATACGGGTAGTCGCCCTTCATGACTATCGCGGATTCCATGTATGCCTGCTTGATTAGATTAGTCTCCATGTTATCACCTTGTCAATAACTGATAGACCAGCGCCTTGAGGTCAGATACCTCTTTCTCAAGGACCGCGACCCTGTTCTCAAGGTCGTTACCCTTAGGTGCCGTCGAGGCCCTCATCGATTTCACCTCGTCGATGAGTGTCTGGCGCCTCGATTTCAAAGCGTTTGCTGACAGCTGAAGTTTGGTCCTCTCGCTTTCGTCACCGTTCATCTCGGCCTTCAGCATTTTTATCTCGAGACCCATGATCTCGTCCGTGATGGAAGCGATCTGCTCGGAAAGTTCGTCAAGAGGTGCCGATCCTTTGGTCCCCATCTTATCCGGACCTCTCTTCTCGTATAGCTCGGCCAGCTGTTCCTCGATGAGTCCTATTTCCATGGCCTTCTTCTCAGCATCCAGGGGCGTCTCGGGCATCTGTTCTCTGAGGATGTTCAGCTTCTCCTTCAGGAAATCGATCTGACCGTCTATGTCTTCCATGTTATCAGAACTTGGTATCGCGAGGGATGATCTGTATCTCCGCTCCGCAGAAGGGACACTTGTCCAGTACGGCATCCATCCCGTCCTTGTCCTCTCCGAGAAGGGCAGGGCCCTTGTATGAATCTATGAACACGATCTCCTCATCCAGAAGCTTATCGAGCATCTGTTTGCAGCATGCGGCCTCGACATCCACGTCGGAGATCTGCAGATGGAGCAGCGGTCTTGCGCGGAGCTTCTTCTTCCTCTCTTCGTAAAGGATCTTGTCGATCCTTTCTGCATCCGTATCGGCTCCGGGGAATCCCATCTCGGCCGCGTAGGCGAGCATGCGGACGGCCTTTTGGAGGTCCTTCTCCACACCGATTCCGATCTCGTACATCAATCCGAGATGGTACAATGCGCTGGGATCCAGTTCGTCCGCTGCCTGGGAGAGGTACTGGACAGCTGTCTGCATATCGGGTTCCACGCCCTCTCCTGAGGCCAGAAGGATACCAAGTTCCCTGCGTGCAGGGAGGAATCCCTGGTCCGATGCCTTCTTGAACCATTCAGCGGCCTTAGCATTATCCTTGGGGACATCCGTTCCGTAGATGTAGTTCAATCCGAGCTTGTATTGAGACTCCGCATCTCCGCTCTTTGCGAGTTCGACGAGGTTCGTTGAATCCATCTTTATCACACACGCATATTACTTGGATGTTATAATAGATAATCATTCGACTGAACCCCCCTTTCGGAATTACTGGTGCACTTCGCGAACGATGATCCATTATCATACCGGTTCTGTTCCTTCATCGGAAAAAGCATCCATCCATACATAAGGGTCGTTTATGATGACTAATCAATTAAAGTTAGGATGTAGCCAACACTTTAATTGTAAGAGCTGTAAAAGTAATAGAAATCACTGAGCAGTTGGATGGATGTTTTAAATATTCATTTGACATATTTTACCTTCATGAGTGATTTCGAGAAGCTCAGTAAGAACATCGATGTCATTTCTTGCAACAAGAAAGACTTCGAGAAGTTGTGCAAAGACTTTGAAAACCTTCCCCAGCCCGAGCTGGACAAGCACCTTGCCTCCTACTACAAGGACCTCCTCGAGCCTTTGGCCACAATCTACAACGATCGCGAGAAGCCCAAATTCACTCTTGCAACTAGCGCAATGGTAGCTGCCAGTATCGACGGACAATTCACCATGGGTGAGTTCAGGCAGATCTCCAGCCTTCTGGAGATCTGTACCGGCCGTACCCTCAACTACGATGAGGCAAAGCAGATGGTCGAGGATGCTACCAGCAACGAAGGATCCGCAAGGGGATTCGTAGAGAAGACCTACGACATGCTCCGCAACATGAACGAGGAGTGCGGAGCCAAGTACATCATGTTCCTCACTGGTATTATCTGTGCAGACGGTGACGCAAGCCGTTCTGAGAGGAAATGGATCCACGGACTCCTTAAGAAGTAAGATTCACAATCAAACCCTTCACATCAATAATCGCGGGGCGCTCGCCCCGTATCTTCGTTTTTGTTGAGCCTTTGATGTTCACTTTAAGCAAGGTCATTCCAATTCAGAGAGCAGATCCTTGGCATCCTGGATGCCGCTGTCGGAGGCCATCTTAAGCCATTTCTTGGCCTCTTCGATATCGGGAGCAACACCATTACCGCCGAGATAGCAGTAACCGACCATGAACATCGCTCCGGGCACACCGGAATTGGCGGCTTTGAGGAAGAGTTCGAACGCACCATTGGCATCCGGAGGGTTGTCTCCGTAGCCTTCTGAGACCAGGTATGCAAGCCTCTCGGAGGAGAACGGATCGCCCATGTCCGAGCCTTTGGTGTACCATTCAACAGCCTGCACAAGGTCCGTCTCGGTACCGGTACCGAACTCATAACATACCGCAAGATGGAACATCCCGTTGAGATTGCCGTTCTTTGCCGCAGTACGGTACATCTTGAATGCCTTGACCTCGTCCTTCTCCACACCCAGGCCTTCCTGGAAGAGGAAGGCGAGATTCGTACGTGCCTCATCGTTCCCCTGGTTCGCTGCCAGGCGGAAGAGCCTTGCGGCCTCTGAATAATCTTGATTCACGCCGACACCGTCCATGTACGCTAGGCCGGCGTACATCTGTGCATCCGATATGCCGTCCTTGGAAGCTGCGATGGCCATCTTCGATGCCTTCTCCTGGTCGATGCCGTCGTATTCGCCTTGCATATACATACGCACAAGGAGGGTCATGGCTTCGGTCTGACCCTTTTCAGAAGCCTGTTCGAGGTACTCGTAACCTATGTTCTCATCCTGTTCGATGTCCCAACCGAAGAGATAGGCCATCCCGAGTGCGTACAATCCATCCGGATCGTTCTGCTCTGCGAACTGCTTTACCTCTTCGATCGAAAGCTCCGTCTCACCCTGGGATGAGTGGAAAACGAAGCCTCTTTCCTCACCAGACATATGGACCCCTCCAAGATACAACTGTTTGTTTCAGTTGCTGTGCTTAGTTCGGATAAAGAATCCTAGAAGGATGATAAAAATCTGCCCACGATCGATTTGTGGGGAGTGACGGTCAGAATCGGTTGGTTCTTGCGTTAACTAGAATTATTGTCTCCGCCATTTGAGATCCGATAACATGTATTCCAAGGTCCTCGTTGTGATCGACATGCAGAACGATTTCATCACCGGCCCTCTCGGCAACGTGGAATGCGTGGAAGCTGTCAGCGAGGTCTGCAAGACGATCGAACGCGGATCGTATGATTTCATCTATGTCACCATGGATACCCATGGGGAGGATTATCTCGGCACCCAGGAAGGTGTTAATCTCCCTGTAGAGCACTGCATACTCGGGACCGAAGGATGGCAACTGGTACCCGAAGTCCAGAAAGCCTTAGGTCCCAAGAGATTCAGGGCGTTCGTCAAAGGGACGTTCGGCAGCATCGATCTTGCGGAGGCCATCGCACAGGAATGCTCCCCTGACGCAGAGGTCGATGTCGTCGGTGTGTGCACCGATATCTGCGTGATAAGCAATGCCATGGTGGTCAAGGCTAGGAATCCGGAGATGAGGCTGTCCGTAATAGCAAAAGCGTGTGCCGGTACCTCCAAGGAGAACCACGAGGCCGCACTCACGGCCATGAGGAGCTGCCAGATCAGAGTGGTATGATGGATTATCGATCTGGTCTGACCTTCTGAAACTCGATTCATTCAAGGGCTCATCCATATATACGCTGTATCGGATTTTCATTACGATGAGCGGCATAAATCCCAGTTGGATCAAGGCCATAGTGCTGATTTGCATCGTCGCGGCAGGCGTAGCCATAGCTACGGCCGTCATCTTACAGGATGACGATGGCCCCGATGCACCGGAGAAGATGACGCTGGTGCTCCTCCGTCACGGCGAGAGCGAATGGAACAAGCTGAATCTCTTCACTGGATGGACAGATGTCGATCTGTCCGAGGAAGGCAGGGGCGAAGCTAAGCTGGCTGGAGAGATGCTGAAAGCGGAGGGACTCGGTTTCGATGTATGTTACACATCGTATCTGAAACGCGCCATACATACGCTCGACATAGTACTGGACGAGATGGATCTGACATGGCTTCCAGTGACCAAGGCTTGGGAGCTCAACGAGAGGCATTATGGAGCCTTGCAGGGACTGAACAAGAAGGAGACTGCCGAGAAATACGGCGAGGAACAGGTAAAGATCTGGCGTAGATCGTACGATGTTCAGCCGCCGGCGCTGGACCCCAGTGATGAGAGGAATCCTGCGAATCAGGAGATGTACAAGGATGTCCCTGCGGATAAACTGCCTCTGACCGAGTGTCTCAAGGATACCGTGGCAAGGGCCGTACCTTATTTCGAAGAGGTGATCAAGCCACAGATGCTGGAGGGCAAGAATGTGTTGATCGTCGCCCACGGGAATTCGCTGCGCGGTCTGGTGAAGTATCTCGAGGGCATCTCGGACAAGGACATAGTCGAAGTGAACATCCCCAACGGGATACCTCTCGTGTATGAGTTCGATAAGGATTTCAACGTCATATCGAAGAGATATCTGGACGACAAGTCCGTTCTGGCTTGAAAATATGGAGAGATAAGTAAAGAGGGTTGGAGGACAGTTTGCTGCTGTCCTTCATTGCTTGTTGCGGTTCTTGAACACCTTGATGGCCTTGGCTGCAGCGTCGAGATCTATGTTCAGTCCGTCGCCGTCATGCTCCTCTTCCCATCTGGCCTCATCATTGTCCGTCTCGTGCTTCTTAAGGAACTCTCTCAATCCCATCTTGAGTCACCGGATATGAATCCGTTTAACTGATTTATAAACCTTTGACCGGGAGGGTCGGATAGAATAGAAGCTTCGGAACCTGAACCTCATGTGCATGAGATCGGAACGCTGGCAGCATGTGCATGGTCCGCTGTCCTCGAATCCCATACGGTAGCACCTGTCGATATTGTCGCCTGATGGATCTGGAGCATGTATATCCATAACATCTGAGCCGTTGTTCTGAGCGATCGCCATCAAGGCCCTTATCATTGCCTCGAAGGTGCCCTCCGGAGCATCGTCGAGAGTGAATGCGTTGTCGACAAGGAAATTACCGATCGATCCTGACCTGCAACCCGCCAGACCAACGGCTCTTCCGTCCTCGACCGCGATAACGCAGGTGTTCTTCGGATCGACGTATCTAGGGAGCATCTCCTGCGAGAACTCCTGTCCAAAGTACTCTCTGAGGATAGATTCTGTTAGAGCTATTTCCTTGGCCGCAGTGAGGATCGCTACCATGCGTATCCCATGGTTAAGACTGGTTAATATTATGTTTGGTATCCAAGGAACGTTGGTACATCGGTGAGATCGTAGATTCATACAGGATAATATGAGAAATCTTTCTCATCGCACGGGGGCGTTGGTCATCTGCCCCTGTGCGTCCTCATGTGTTCAGCTATGGTACGGATGGTGTCCCTGTCGATATCCTTCCTTTTGAGTGATTCCATGCCGTAGCGCTTGCTTATGGCCTCGATGGTCCTGTCGGTAATGCCATCGTCCTTCTCGGCCCCCATAAGAGCATCCAGAGTGGTCTGGTTGGCATCGGACCGGACCAGGTTGTAGACGCATAGCCCGATGCGCCTTATGTCACGGAAGGGGACCTCGTCGAAAAGGGACATCGCCACCTCGTGTATCTCGGTTGCATCTGTGCACTTCTTCGTGATCTTGTTCACGGTGAAGGGAGTACGGTCACTGTAAGAACCTACGACGATCACACCGCCTCCGCGCTTGTTGTACTTGGCCATGTTCTCCGATATGTCCACTGACATCAGGAACATGACATCGGATAGGAGCCAATAATCGTCCACGTCCTTCAGGAAGGTCAGGCTCCTGCTGATCGATCTGGAATCCTCGGGAGTGCGAGGGGTGACCGGCCTATCATCTATGCCGTCGGCGAGATCGAGGATCCTCCCGGCCTGGTTGCCTAATAGTTCAATGACCTCGGAACGATGCTCGCG
Organism: Candidatus Methanomethylophilaceae archaeon; assembly: GCA_017468935.1. GTDB lineage: Archaea > Thermoplasmatota > Thermoplasmata > Methanomassiliicoccales > Methanomethylophilaceae > Methanoprimaticola. The sequence continues at coordinate 42,188 of JAFUHJ010000034.1, read as the reverse complement.
TACATCTCTGACGGTATGCAGCCCTATGGAATACAGCCTCTCGTAGGTCCTGGGGCCAATGGAATTAACATCACTGATGTCGCGGTCGTTCATCAATTCGATGAAATCGGCCGGGCTGAGGATCTCGAAGTATCCGTTAGGTTTCAATTCCTCGCTGCCTGTTTTGGCGGAGACCATGTTGTATCCCAATCCGACGGAGCAGCCCATATGCATTTCGTCCCTGACCCTGTCCTGTATCTCGTGGGCGAATCTCCTTGCGGTATCGACATCCCCGGCAGATACGGTGACATCCAGATAGGCCTCGTCTAGCATCACCGGTTCCATGGTATCGGTATATTCCGACCAGAGGGCATGGAGTTCCTCGGAGACCGCGCGGTACTTCTTCAGATCGCCGTTGATGAACACGGCCTCCGGACAAATGCGCTTGGCCTCCGAAAGGGACATGGCGGAATGCAGCCCCATCCCCCTTGCCACATAGTTGCAGGTACCGACGACCTGTATCTGGTCCGTGGGTGAGAGTACCGCAACAGGTTTGCCTATCAGGGAGGGATCGTCCCTCATCTCCACCGAGGCGTAATAGCAATCCATATCCACGTGTATGATTATACGGTCCAGAATCAGCACCTGAATCCGTCATCACTCACTGTTCTAATAATACTGTCTCAGGACGATAATCCGTCCGCACCCAGAAGGACAACGGCGACATCATCTGAATATCCGTACCTCTCATCCAGGTATTCCACGCTGGATGTGCATGGGAAGAACACCTTGGCCCTGATATCCTCCGGGATGCATTCCGGTCTATATCTGGCAGCCTTTATCAGACATCTCATCTCGGATCCCGCTGCCTTCGTCATGTCGAAGAACATGTTGTCCGATAACCAGATGTATTCCGGGGAATCGTACAGGTGCTTCTCCGAGAGGATGATATCGTGACCTACGACGGTGCCTCTGCTGTCCACGAGGTCCATGAACGGTTCCGGCTCGAATGATGCGAGATGATCGTCGAAGAACATTATCAGACTGATATCGCTTTCAACGACCTCATTGAATCCGATAGGGTCGACCGGGAGGAAACCGTTGGCGGGGGCTGAGAATTCGAACCTGGTGAGATCTGATATGACATCGTCTGTTAGTTCCGCTATGCGGATGACTCCGGGCATACCGGACAGTATCTCGATGAACTCTTCTGGATTCAATGAAAATGGACCTCCGTGCATGATTAAAACATGTTCGCATGCAAAGCGACTCGAGAATAAACATCCATCTGAGTGGTCCGAGGCCATTCTATAATAATGAATACGGCCTCAAAATACGAAAAAACGATGAAAGCAAAGACCACCACGGCTATTCTGGCGATCGTATTCGCTTCGGCCATATTCGGTCTTCTGGGGGTATTCAACCGCTATTTCCTGACCGAGTGGAACCTCAATTCCATCGATGTTGCTTTCATACGCCTTTCGATCACGGCACTTGCGCTTCTGATTATCCTGGTAATACTATCGAGGGATAAGCTGAGGGTTACCAGGAGGGACATTCCGCTGCTTATCCTGTTCGCGGCATTCAAATTGTTGGCGGATGTATGTTTCTTCTTCTCGATGAAGACGACATCGCTCTGTCTGGCCACACTGCTCCAGATGACCGCTCCCTACTTCGTGATGGTAGCATCGTTCCTCCTTTTCAAGGAGAAGCTCACCATGCGCAAACTTGTGGCCACGATAATGGCATCAATCGGTTGCATATGCATCACAGGGGTTCTCCTCGGAGGACTAAGGGGAGACATCATTGGGATCCTGGCGGCCACGCTGTCCGGACTGTTCTACGGACTGTATTTGGTAGGGAACAAGATCACATTGGATAGAGGAATTCACCCCGCCACCACTCTGTTCTATGTCGCGCTGTTCTCCCTCCCGTTCAGTATGCCGTTCATCAACCTGCCGGAACTGGGTTCCGTCTTCCTGGACCCTACGGCGGTCGTAATGGCCCTAGGATTGGGACTGGGCCTCACGCTGATCCCGTTCTATATTATTGCATGGGGTGTCGCATATGTGCCTCCGACCACCACATCCGTCATCAATATGGTGGAGGTCGCTTCCGCTGCCATCGTGGGATTGATCTTCTACGGAGAGGCACTGGACATCTTCGATTACATCGGATTGACATTCGTGTTCCTATCGGTCCTGTTTATCAACAACATGATCCATAATAGGTACACGGACAGGATCGCAGAGCACATACCGCCCAAGATCAGGAGAGCACTGGCGAAACTGGAATCGGACGAACCGTTACGCGGATCATCTGATGACTGAATAGATGTTCTTCAGATAGTCCTCCATCTTGTCGTATCGGGGAACATGTGCTCCCAGGTGCGGAACTGGGCGTTGTGGACGTCTGGTCTTCGATATCCCAACCGTAGAGGTAGGCCATCCCGAGCGCGTACAATCCATCCGGATCGTCCCTACCGGCCAGCTCCTTTACCTCATAGATCGTGAGATCCATATCTCATTCCGGGGTGTGGAACACGAAACCTCTCTTCTCGTCTGTCATCGAGCATCTGAATGGATATCCTGGTCAATACTTATTCGGTTGATCGTCCTTGTACTTTTACTAATCAATAATGGTTAGCATTTATATACCCATACAGTGTGATAATCATTATGACCGACGATAATCTTAGTAAGTCTTTAGACGTCATCGATTGTAACAAGAGGGGCTTCGATAAGCTTTGCAAAAAGTTCGAAGCACTCCCGCAGTCCGAACTTCACGAGCTCCTTTCAGAGTACTTTAAGGTCCTCCTCAATCCATTGGCGGAGATCTATAACGACAAAGAGAAGCCTAAGTTCACACTCATGACCAGCGCATTGGTAGCCGCCAATATCGATGGGGAATTCACAGTGAGCGAATTCAGGCAGACCTCTAACCTTTTGGAGTTATGTTTCGGCCGCAAATACAGCTTTGAAGAAGCGAAGGAGATAGTCCAAGATCAGACCAAAGATCTCACCTCTTCAAAGGCGTTCGTCGAGAACGTGTACGACATGCTTCACTCATACGACGAGACCATGGGTGCCATCTACATCATGTTCCTCACCGGCATCATCTGTGCTGATAAGGACGCGTCCCGTCCCGAGAGGAAATGGATCTACGAAATCCTCAAGAAATAAGATCATTACCAAACGCCTTACCCATCCAATGAACACCGGGGCTCAGTCCCGGCTCATTGGACAATTGTTTTGCGAAACTGATGGATCTCCCCTTCATGACCGTAGAACCTTGTGTCTGTATTTTGTCGTTTGCACTCTGCCACGGCCGATCGCTGACACAAGAAGCAATTCCGGTATGACGGCATATTATGCTCATTCGAGGACGGAGTAGATGTTCTTCAGATAGTTCTCCATCCCCTCATGGTCCGGGAACATATGCTCCCATGTGCGGAACTGGGCATTGTGTGGGCGTCTTGTCTTCGACATGTCCTGACGCAGATGCAGCGTCTCGTGATAGATCACGTAATCCACCACCTCATCGGGCACCCTGTCGTCGTCCAGGATCGGGTTGACCGAAACCACACGGAACGTCTGGTTGCACTGGCCGAACTTGTACTTGGCCATGTGATCGGCCCAGGTGTAATATGAATTCCGGATATCTTCATCGAAGACCAATCCCGATTCCATCAGTCTCTCCACGGAATCGATCAGGTTCTTGCACCGTCCCTGCTGCGTCATGGTCAGCGACCTGCACCTCTTCAGATAGGTCGGTCTGCTCTTGACGATGAAATCCGAAGTGCGGAGGTACTCCGTGAGCGAAGGTGGCTGGACATACCTATTCCCCATGGACCATTTGACTATCGCAGCGCATTCGTCGTTCAGGACGCTGAGGGGAGCGTTCTCCAGATAATCCGATAGCTCGATCTCGATGCCGGTGTCCGTGATGCGATAGGCATAATACAGATGCATCTTGGGCTTGAGAACGACCTTGTAATCGTCGTAAGGATAGACAGAAAGGGCACGGATCTTGTCCGTGATATCAATCGAGCGCATCCTTTCCTCCGACGATAAGTTTCTTCTGTCTGCGCTTGCCCTGGATGCTGCGTTCGCAGTACACGTTGCGGCCTTCCTGGTCGGTACCGGTATGATAGATGGCAGTGGATACCGTCAAAGGCGTGGGCGTGAATATCTGGACCTGCTCCGGATTGGTCTTCAGCCTGTTGTGGCAGAATCTCGACAGCTCGCGCATATCCTCGTCCCTGCAGCCCGGATGGGCAGCTATGAAGTAATAGGTCAGGAACAGTTCCTTATCGCACCTATCGGCGCAATTGTCGAACTTGTCCTTGAACTCCAGAAGCTTCTCCGGACCGGGTTTGCCCATGATCCTAAGGACCTTCCTGTTGATATGCTCCGGTGCGATCTTCATCTGACCGGATACATGATGTCTTATGAGGGTCTCAAGATAATCATCACCTCTCTTCTTGTCGGCCAGTATCATGTCGTATCTGATACCTGAACTGACGAACACCTTCCTTACCCCAGGTACGTTCCTGATCCTGTTCAGGAGACCTATCTGGCGGCTGTGGTCGATGCACAGCTTGGGACATGGACGGTCACCAAGACACGATTTATCCTTGCATGCGCCTGCCCTGAGCTTCTGACGGCATTCGATGCCGTACATGTTGGCGGTAGGTCCTCCCACATCCCTGATTATACCGTTGAAACCGGGCTTGGATGCGAACCCCTTCACCTCCCGCATCACGGATTCCTCGGAACGCGATACCACAGTCCTTCCCTGGTGGACTGCAATCGCACAGAATGAGCAGTCGCCGTAGCATCCCCTGTGGGTTGTAATGGAGTTCCTGATCGTATCCATGGCCTTCACAGACCCGTCCTTGAGATAGTACGGGTGCACTTCATTCTCGAAATCCATCTCATAGATTGAATCAAGCTCATCTTCGGTCAGCAGTCTAGACGGCCTGTTCTGCACTAGATATCTGTCACCGTGCTTCTGGACAAGTCCATTCGCTGTGATCGGATCGCAGTTGTCACGGAAGATCCTGAATGCCTCCATAAATGCCGCGTCGTCATGCATACATTCCTCGTAGGATGGCATGGTCAAGTATCCGTCGGGCACCTCGTTCGATGCATAGCATATGCCGTTGGTATCCTTCCATGGCATTCCGTCCCTCATGCATTGCGCTATGCGCAGATTGCTTAGTTCGGACATACCGTATGTTATGGCATCAGCCTTGGAATCGAACAGTACGGACCTTCTGACGGAATCGGACCAATAATCGTAGTGGGCGATCCTTCTGAGGCTGGCCTCAACACCTCCGAGGATGATAGGTTTGCCCTTGGCATACTTCTTGATCAGATTCGTATACGCTATACAGGCCCTATCAGGACGCCTGTTGTTCACTCCTCCTGGTGTGAAGTCATCATTCTTCCTGAACTTGTTCACAGCGGTGTAATTGGCCACCATGGAGTCGACACATCCGGCTGAAACGGACCAGAACAGTTCGGGCATCCCAAGACGGGTGATGTCGTCACCGGAATCCGTCCTGGGCTGGGCTATGATGCCTACTCTGAACCCGTTCTTGATGAGCCAATGGCCGATCAGCGCTGAACCGTTGTAGGAGTTGTCGGTGTAGGTGTCCCCGGACACTATGATGACGTCCAAGGCATCCCACCCGCGGGCTATAGCCTCCTCCTTGGTGGTCGGTATGAACATAACGGGGTCAGAAAGTGAGTTCCAGTATGTAATCGTTCATCTCGAAACCGTCACCGATAGGGGTATCCGCCTCATCCACTATTACGAATCCGTTGGCCTTGTAGGCGTTGATGGCCCGCACGTTATCCCTTTTGACCTTGAGGTAGATCTTGTTCAGATCCTTCTCCCTGCACCTGTCCTTCAGGAACGAGAAGCATTTTGAAGCTACTCCCATGCCGCGGTGCTCGCCGTCGACGTACAGTTTGGACAGGAACATCCTGTCCTCTACCATACGGTATCCGACGTAACCGATGTCCAGATCGCCTGATCTTATGAGGCAGTAAACATAACCTTCCTCGATGGCCTTCTTGATGGCATCACTGCTCTGGAATCTGTTGACCATGTAATCGATCTGTTCCTTCGACAGCAGATCCCTGTAACCTTCGGACCATATCTTGGCCGCCAGACCTGCCGTGAGGGATATCTCCAGATCGGAACTGATATCATGCAGACTGATGCCTCCTTTAAGTGCACCGACATGTCTGACATATTCTCCGAGACCCAATTCGAAGTCCACTCCGTACCTAACATCGGCACCGGATTCATAGGTCCTGACGATCGATTTGACTGTGAAATCCACTGCGATGCGGACCGAATCCTTCAGGGTTATTCCTGATTCCAACGCTCCGACCAGAGCGGAACCGAACACATCGCCGGTACCGTGATAGTAACCCTCGATCACGTCCCTCATGACCTGTCCCTTCTCGCCGGTCTCGTAATCCTTGAAAACGGCACCTACCTTTCCGGCCTCGAAGCTTACTCCTGTGATGACGATCTTCTTCAGACCGAAAACCTCAGCCTCTTTGAAGACGGAATCGATGTAATCCCATGTGTAAGGGCCTGATCTGAATTCCATACCGAGCATGAAGCACAGCTCCGTCAGATTGGGCATGAGAACATCCGCCTTCTCGCATAATCTCCTCATCCCTTTGGGGAAATCAGAATCGAACACGGTGTAAAGGTTCCCGTTGTCACCCATGACCGGATCGACATAGACCGTGGTCCTCTCGTTAGAGAGTTCCTCTATCAGGGAACCGACCAGGTCTATCTGTTCGAACGAACCGAGGAAACCGGTGTAGAATGCATCATAGGTCAATCCCAACGACTTCCAGTGCTCCTTGATGGGCACTATGTCCTCTGTCAAGTCGCGGTAGGTGAATCCCTTGAATCCCCCCGTATGCGTCGATAATACCGCTGTGGGGAGTACCGAGCATTCGATCCCCAATGATGAGATTATGGGCAGTGCGGTCGTAAGGGAGCATCTTCCGACACATGATATGTCATGTACCGCTAGCATTCTTCCGTGTGTCATTGGACCAGTCTAACACATGATTGTTAAAAAAGACATCCCATCTACTCTGAATATCGGATGCTCTGCGGAATCCGCATCTCATACTTTTATAGGAGTTGACCATCCATCATCAGAGGTCATCGAATGGATGCTTCGGACATTCATCTGGAAAGAGCACTGGACGAGTACAATTCAACGGTCAACATGCTGGAGGCCAACGGGACTTCCGCAGAGCTCGTGGAGGCCTATGTCAACAGAGGTTGCATCCTGTACATGATGGGTTACCTCACATCGGCGATGGAGGACCTCACTTCCGCCTCGGAGATGATCGAAGAACTCGAATCCCAAGGGACTGAGATAGATGCAGGCACCTATGTGAAGGACCATGCGACCATGGGTGCGATTCTTTTCGAGCAGCGTTCCGAGATCATCGAGGAATACTCCTATGCACTAACCAGACTCGACAGGCTCAGGCCCGATTCGAACCATTTCGACAAAGCGGGCATCATCAGGATGTGCATCGAGTCCGCTCAGAACCTTATGGAATCCGAATACCCTGAGGATGCCGAGAAGTTCGTAAGGAAGGGCATGGACATCCTGGAGAGATCGACGGACAAGTGGTCCGGTAACCGCAAGATGGAACTCTACACTTTGTTGGGAGAGTGTCTTCTGGCCCAGGGGGATCTCCGTGCTGCCATGGAACAATATTCCGAGGCCATAACGATCGGTACAATCCTCTCGGAGTCCAGGGAGATCGAGAACATGGAGGAGGTCGTCGTACCCATCATCGCAAGATCCCAGTGCGAATCGGATCTCGGGCTGGATGACATGTACCTGGCGGATCTGGAGCTAGCCATCAAACTGCTGGAAGAGATGGCCAGGATCAACAAATTGGAGGATCAGGATGTACTGATCAAGATGCATCAGGATGCCGCTTCCGCACTTATGAGCAGAGGTAAGGTTCAAGAGGCCGAGGCCCATCTCATGAAGGCTGTCACCATGGGTGTGCATGGTGCTAAGGACTATCTGATCAACCAAGGCAACAATCGTTTTTGATCAGTTTATATTATCTAAATTAATTAAGCTGATAACTAAATTACATTAATTAATATAAAGCTTAATTTATTAAATTTATTGATATAATAATAAAGTTGATAACTTAAATTGCATTATTAATTTCAATTAAATTCACATAAAACCTTGGATGGTCATCAATTCGACCATTCAATCAAAAACTGCAGATGACAGGTCTTATATCGAAGTGAAGAATCCCCGAAAACATGATGGGAATGTTCTGCAGGAAGTGTAAGAGTCTGATGCCTCCTAACAGCAAGAGGTGTATAGCCTGCGGAGCCACTCTTAATCCCAACGACATCAGCAATCAATCCTCCCTTGACGGTCTCGGTCCCAAGAGGAAACCGGTGGAACTCGTCGCAGAGGAGAACAAGGATGCACCTTATCTCCCTTACAAACCCCGCGGATGCCAGCTTGATATCATTTCCGATATCCGCATGGCCCTAGATGAGGGACGTCACATCATCATCGAATCCGGAACTGGTACCGGAAAGACCATTGTATCCCTTTCTGCCGGATTGGAACATGCCAAGAAGACCGGTAAGAAGATCGTCTATCTGACCAGGACGATATCACAGAGCAATCAGGTTATGAGGGAACTCAAAGCCATCTCTAAGATCAAACCAGTCTCCGGACTCACCATTACGGGCCGTAACAAGTCCTGTCCGTTGTTCAGGGGCACGAAGGATTACGAATCCCTGTCACCAAAAGTCCTCTCGATGATGTGCGAGGAGAAGCGCTCCAAGAGTATGAAGGGAGCAGCTGGAGGATGCCGTTATTTTGACAGGATTAAGACCGAAGTGGACGACGTCACCAACTATGTGATGAACAACTTCCCCACTTCGGACGAACTGGACAGATACTGCGAGAAGAACGGTGTCTGCCCGTATGAGATGAAGAAGCAGCTGATGAAGAAGTTCGATGTGGTGGCTGTCCCCTATGTGCACATCCTCTCAGCTGACATCCGTTCGAATCTGATGGCCAATCTGGACCTCGAGGACAATCCAGAAGGTATGCTTCTGATCGTCGACGAGGCACACAACCTCGTGGATGCCGCAAGGGATCAGGAGAGTTTCATAATCAACAGGGACCTAGTGGACAACGCAATAGACGAATGTTCCACGATGAAGGGCGATCCGACCGTCTGGATGGAGGTCACCCTGAAGGACTTCCTTGGATACTTCAAGAACTCCATACGCAACGTTGCAACAGAGAAACTCGGACTCAACGAGAAGGAGGTTGTGCTCACCGATGATTACATAGAGCAGCGCATGATGACCAAATTCGGGATGAAATCCCAGGACCTGGAATCCGCCATAGAAAGGGTCATAGATTTCGGTGAGGCTAGGACCGAGATACTCATGGAGAGAGGCGACAACAGGGTATCCGACATCCAATCGCTCGGATTCCTGATGCGCGACTGGTGCTCCTCCGCTTCGGACAGGTTCGTACGCTCGCTGAAGGTAGATCAGGACGGCGAATATCTATCTGCTAAGTGCATAGACCCGTACGAGATATCCTTCTTCCTGAACAGCATACCTGGCGCCATCCACATGTCCGGTACGCTGCAGCCTCTTGACCAATATGCGCGCGTCCTCGGACTCAAAGGGAACCCCAGATTCAGGATCTATCCTTCGCCGTTCCCACCGGAGAACAGATCCGTCCTCTACGTGAACGATGTCACCACTCAGCAGAAGGAGATGCAGAAGGACGGTTCCATGCAGCACCGTCTCGAGAACTACATCGCGATGCTCTGCAACTCGGTCCAGAAGAATACCTTGGTCTTCTTCACGTCGTATTCGTTCATGCGCATGATGAGGCCGTACCTGGAGACGCATGTCAACAAAAGCCTCTATTGGGAGGAATCACGCAACCAGAGGAAGACCATGGAGAACCTTGCCGCCTTCCGCAACGGGAGGGACGGGGTGTTCTTCTCCGTCATGGGAGGATCCGTTGCAGAGGGAATGGATTTCCCCGGTGACGAGCTGTGCTTCGCGATAATAGTCGGCATACCCTATCCGCCACCATCGTCCGAACAGAGGGCGATGTCCGCCATGTTCGACCAAAGATACGGTGCAGGCAAAGGTTGGATATACACGAGTGAGGTTCCTGCACTCAGGAAGATGAAACAGGCCATCGGCCGTCTCATCAGGACCGAGACCGACAGGGGAATGGCGGTGATCCTTGACAACAGGGCTTCCAGATACGTCAAGCAATTGGATGCCAAACTCACCGATGACCCTGCCGGAGAAGCTACGAGGTTCTTCAGATGAACAGACTGTTCGACGTAAAGGTATGGATAATCCTGGGAATAATCCTTGGATTCGTCATTGGGTTCGATCACCCAGATGCACCGACCATGCTCATGATCACTCTGCTCATCCAGATGACCCTGGCCCTTCAGGGCCTGAAGTTCGACTTCGGGGATGTGAAGCATGACAGCAAGTACATGCTGTTCTGCGTACTCCTGTGCTTCGTATTCAACACCGGGATAACTCTTCTCTCAGGACTCCTGTTCATCGACAACAAGGACCTCTGGTACGGATGGGTGATGCTATCCGCCGTGCCTTGTGCGATATCTGTCATGACCATGACCTTCTACATGAAGGGAGACCTGAAGCTGGGGATGCTGAGTTTCTCCGCCATCTATGTAGTAGCATTGGCGCTTACCCCATTCCTTACTCATCTGCTGATGGGTGAGGCGGCCAGTTGGACACAGATCCTGATGTATGTGGTATTGTTCGTGATCATCCCGATCGCGATCGACATACCGCTTAACAAGGTCACCATCCCGCCCAAACTGAAGATAATGACTTTGAATGTTGTCATATTGGCCATGGTATTCATCAGCGTTGGGTTCAGGAGGGACTACATCATCGAGAATCCCGATGTCGCTGTGCTCCTTTTAGCAGTGAACTTCGTCAGGATATTCGTTCCCAGCATCATCATGCTGTACCTGCTCAAGAGGATCGGTTGCCCCAGGGACAAGGGGGTCGTGTTCATATCCATGGCCACCTGGAGGAACTCCGGTCTCGCCGCCACGCTGTGCATAATCATGTTCTCAGCGACCTTCCCCAACGCTCTGCTACCAGCTGTTCTGTCGTTACTGGTGGAGAATGTCTGGTTCGTGTTCATGCAAGGATACTTCAACAGGATGTGGCCTGAAACGAAAACCGAATCGGTGAATATTTGAAATATGACCTCTGCAATCGACTCTTCAAGCGGAGGTAGCCAAGCGGCCTACGGCGCCGGTCTTGAAAACCGGTGGAGCATCTCCTCGAGGGTTCAAATCCCTTCCTCCGCGCCTTTTGTCTACTATTATTGTCAAAGCATCATTTGCGATAGTGATAGTTATATTGGTACTTGGACAGATCGTACCCGTTGATTGTATTGAAATCATCCAATATCTTTGATGAATCGATCTCTATTATCGAATCCCTTATGATCTTCTCTAAGTACTGATTCTCACGATATACTCCAAGTGATGCCATCACCAGCGCATTACGGAAATATTTCGAATGCTTGCTAATGAAATCTGTATCCAATTTTAGACGATGGCTTTTCAATAGCATCGAAAGGTATACCGCAATGGTACGGGTATTTCCTTCTCTGAAAGCATGAACTTTCCAAACATCTGATATGTAGCCAGCGATTTTAGAGATGGTTTCATCCTTGTCTAGATTATCCCAATCATCTCTGTCCATCTTATTCTGTATCTTTAACAAATCTGAATCAATCTCGGTATAGGTCGAATATTCAACTGATATTCCATCCAAAATCATCTCATTTTTGCAGATGTCGATTGTACGTTTCTCGCCTGCCCATGCATACACTCTTTCGAACAACTTCTTGTGAATCGCGAATATGTTCGTAACATCTGTCATCAAAACTTTGCTCCTGCTCAGGTCTACCATGGCCAATCTTGCCATGGTAGTCTCGAAGTCATCCAATCTGGATTGATCCTTTATGCCCTGAAGGTTTATCAGCACATCTACATCATCATAGAGATAGGGATCTTTCATGAAAAGTTCCTCTCTAGTGCGAAAACCGCCGTCTCATAATCTATCTGTCCGGTTGCAAAGAGATGTATTATTTTCTGATTCTCCGGTGATACCTTACCGTTTCCGCCTGTAGATTCCAAAGCTTCAGCAAGTTTTTCATCCTCGGTCATATTCTCTCCAATCTCTACCGGAAATGGAAACCCGTTCTTCATTATCAATTGATTGAGAAAAATTGATACAGCATAAGACATGTTCAGACCCAATTTGCTCAATATCTCCTCTGATTGTTGCTTAACAGTAGGATCTATGCGTATGTGAATCATATCTGTTTTAGTCATGTATATCAATTGTAATACATTCAAGATATAGATACCTTTCTACAATCTTTGACTAAATCTTCATTTTTCAAATCCGGTTATAGCGCAGTGGATACGATGCAGTAGACTGATTTTTAAGGTAAAATTAACAGATATGGCTCAAGTATCTGGATAGAACTACCCATACATCCCTTCCTCGGCGCCAGTCCTTGTTACTTCTGATGAAACGGTTCTTCATCGATACGTCGCTTTCTATCCTCGACAGTACATGACTAATGATTGCACACAATCACCAGGTCATTACGGACTTATAGACGGACGCTGATGACGTGCCGGAACAGACCGGATGATGATTGACCTTGGCTGATCAGTGATGAGCCCTATGAGTTCTGACGGTGTTCCGCTCATTCTACCGTGTAATCGGACATTCCGACGTAGCTTATCAGGTCGGAAAGCTTCATACCATTCTCCCAGCGCATGATGAAATTACCGTTGTTGGAGGTCTCAAACTTTGGTATTCTCCGGTACAGGACGGCATTGCGTCCTTTGAAATCATGGTCGGTGGGTATCGTGAAGATCCTCCACGGATCGCCGCGGAAAGACTTGAGCCTGTAGGCGTATATGGGTACCAGATGCGATTGGGTGCACTCGTCCAGCATGTCGTTGGCCTGTTCGATGAGACGTGCGTTCTTGCTAAAATGCATCACTTCCTCTGCGGAGCTCTTGACCTCGATGGGGAAAGAGAAATCCCATCTGAGTGCAACAAGATCTATCCCCAGTGAACCCGCGGCGCGGGTTACCAGGAACGGATTCTCCAACATGCTCATGTATGCCTGCTTCTCCCTGGGGTCGCAGGTCTTGATCATCTTGTTTATGACCTTCTCGTCCCCTGAAAGGAGTCCCTTCAATTCTCTCTCGTACGGCTCGCCAGGTGCTGCCATGTAACATCCCGTATCATCGACCGACAAGTGAGTATATAAGGTTAAGAGGGGGGTGTCCGAAAGTACCCGAAAGTGGAAAAAAGAAGGGGCCGGAGCCCCCGTGAAAGTTTCAAGGAGACAGTCTGCTGGGGTCCCTGGGGAAGAGGATCGCTTCCCTGATGTTCGGGAGGTCCAGCATCTTGACGAGCAGCCTCTCGATACCGATACCCCATCCGCCGTGCGGGGGCATTCCGTACCTGAAGGCGTCGAGATAGAATCCGAAGTCCTCGGGGTCGAGTCCCTTCTTCTCCATCCTTGCCACGAGCCTGTCGTACCTGTGCTCCCTCTGACCGCCTGACGAGATCTCCTGGCCCTTGTAATCAAGGTCGAAGGCGTAGGAGAACTCGGTGCCATCCTTCTCCATGATGTAGAAGGGTTTGGCCTCCTCGGGATACTCGACGATGAAGTACATCTCCTTGCCCTGCTTGGCCATGTACTCGCCGACGATCTTCTCACCCTCGGTACCGAGGTCATCGCCGTTCTTCAGGGGAAGGCCACCGTCGTTTACGATCTTGAGGCATTCGCTGTAGGTCAGCTTTGGGTACGGGCGGGAAGGCACAACGATGTCCTTTCCGATGAGCTCCAGCTGCTTCGCTCCCTTCTCCTTGAGCCCGGTGATGACGTGGTCGACGATCGTCTCGATCATGTCGGTGACATCGTCCATGCTCTGGATCCAGGACATCTCTCCGTCGAAGGAGATGAACTCCGTGACGTGACGGTTGGTGTTGGACTGCTCCGCACGGAACGCGGGAGCGATCTCGAAGACCCTGTCAAGTCCGGTGGACATGAGCACCTGCTTGTACAGCTGGGGCGACTGGGAGAGGAACGCGTCCTTGTCGAAGTACTTGATCTTGAAGAGTTCTGCACCGCCCTCTGCTCCTGCGGCGGAGATCTTGGGGGTGTAGACCTGTGTGAATCCGTTCTCGCGGACGGCCTCCTCGATGAGGGCAACCATCATGGACTTGAGCTCGAAGATAGCCCTGATCTCGGGCTTCCTGAGGTCCATGAACCTGTTATTGAGACGGGTGTCCATCTCGACGTTAACCTTGTCGATGACTCCCATGGGAAGGGGGACACCTGCCTCGCTGTGCATCTGGAAGGCGGAGGGGATGACCTCCAATCCGAGAGCGGTCTGGTTGCTCTCCTTGACCTCTCCGGTTATGGAGACAACGGACTCCCTGGACAGGGATGTCAGTTTCTCGAAGAGTTCCGGATCGATCTTCTTCTTGGGCATGGTTATCTGGATGACCCCGTACCTGTCACGGAGCTGGAGGAATGCGATACCTCCCATGTTCCTGATATCCTGGACCCAACCGCTGACGGTGACCGTCCCGTCGCCTACCGCGATGTTGCTGGAATCTTTGAATGCTGTCATGATGTTCAACCCGATTGATTCCTCATTTATATGGTATTCACTTCTTCTTCGCCTGGTTGGCTACGGCGTTCATCTTCGCCTTCACTGCGTCCTGGTCCCCGAGATATCTCTTGGAGACGACCTTGAAATCCCTATCGAATTCGTAGACGAGCGGGACTCCTGTAGGTATGTTCACTCCGACTATATCCTCGTCGGAGATGTCCTCGAAGTACTTGACGAGTGCACGGAGGGAGTTACCGTGTGCGGCGATGATTATCCTGTCCCCGGCGAGCATCCTGGGCCTGATGACGTCATTGAAGAACGGGACCGCCCTGGCCACTGTGTCCTTGAGGCTCTCGGTGAGGGGGAGGACCTCCTTGGGGATGCCCCTGTACTGCTCCTGAGATGCCGGGTTCCTCGTATCGCTCTCGGCAAGGGACGGTGGGGGGATGTCATATGATCTGCGCCACTTCTTGACCTGGTCCTCTCCGAATCTCTCGGCCATCTCGGCCTTGTTGAAACCCTGCAGAGCACCGTAGTGCCTCTCGTTGAGCTTCCATGACTTTATCACGGGGAGCCACTCGCGGTCCATCTCGTTCAGTGCGAGGTTCAATGTATGGATCGCACGTTTGAGGTACGATGTGTAGCAGACGTCGAAATCGAAGCCCTCCTCCTTCATGAGCTTCCCGGCCATTTTGGCCTCGGACCTTCCGGTATCGGAAAGGTCGACGTCGGTCCATCCCGTGAATAGGTTGAGTTTGTTCCATTCGCTCTCTCCGTGACGGAGGAGCACCAAGGTCATGTTTCCTGTCATTGCGTCAACATCGCCCACGTCCGTTATAACCGTTTTCAAACGGGTGCTTGGAAAGGTCCGTGAGGGAGGATCGGCGGGCATCTTCCTGACGATACAGGCATCCAGGATGCCCTGCGAATCGTCGTTCAGCGGAGGTTTAACGGGGTCTTACCCCTATGTTAATTTTATTATAGGGGTCAGTCCATCCAGATAACAATACAGGTTGTATATCATGTCTGCAGAAAAAGTCACAGTTTCTATCATCAAGGCGGATGTGGGATCCGTTGTCGGACACGCAAGGCCCCACCCCTCGATGCTCGATGCTGCAAGGAACGTCCTCAAGGACGCTCAGAAAGCAGGAACAATAGAGGATTTCTACGTCACCCGTGTCGGAGACGACATCAACCTCTACATGACACACTACAAAGGCGAGAACAACAGCGACGTCCACGGTGCCGCATGGGAATGCTTCCAGCAGGCCACCAAGATCGCCAAGAAGATGAAGCTATACGCAGCAGGACAGGACATCCTGACCGACGCGTTCTCCGGAAACGTCAAGGGAGCAGGACCCGGATCCGCTGAGATGACGTTCGAGGAGAGGGGTTCCGAGCCTCTGCTGTTCTTCATGGCCGACAAGACCGAGCCCTCCGCATACACACTTCCTCTCACAAGGATCTTCATGGACCCCTTCACGACGACCGGACTCGTCATAGACAAGAGGGCCAAGCAGGGATTCGACTTCGAGATACAGGACGTCATGGCCAACAAGAAGGTCGTCATGTCCGCTCCCGAGGAATCCTGGAGCATCCTGTCCCTTCTCGGAGACACAACCAGGTACGCTATCAAGAGGATCAACTCCAGGTCCGGAATCGGTCCCGCTGCCGTCGTCTCCACAGACAAGCTCAACATGACCGCCGGAAGGTACGTCGGAAAGGACGACCCCGTCTGCATCTGCAGGTGTCAGAGCGGTCTGCCCTCCGTCGGAGAGTACACACAGCCCTTCCTCAACAACACCATGCTCGTTGCAGGATGGATGAGGGGATCGCACATCGGTGCATTCTACCCCTGCTCGCCCGAGGACTCCGACCCCACATACTACGATGGGCCCCCAAGAATCTGCTGTCTCGGATTCCAGCTCAACAACGGAAAGCTCCAGGGACTCGAGCCCTACGGAGCGAAGAACGGAGAGCACATCCCCGTCGACTTCTTCGGAACCTCCACCTTCGACGAGGCCAGGAGGAACGCCATCAGGGCAAGCAAGTTCATGAGGTCACAGGGACCCTTCGTGCCCTCCATCCTCGGAGCAGAGGAGATGGAGTACACCTCCAGGCCCGATGTCCTCAAGGAGCTGACCAACAGGTTCGTCTCCCTCGATGAGGAGAAGCCCAAGAAGGCATCTTCCAAGAAGGCCGCCGCAAAGAAGGCACCTGCGAAGAAGAAGAAGGTCGAAGTCGAGTGATTCAGATGAGTGTGAAGGATCCCGCGGTAATCGTCAACTTCAAGGTCTACTCGGAGATCGAGGGCGAGAAGTCCCTCTCATTGGCCGAGATATGCAACCGCGTCGCTGACGAGAGCGGGGCGAACATAATCGTTTGCCCTCCGATGGTCGAGCTGTCCTATGTGGCGGACCAGGTAGAAATACCCGTGTTCTCCCAGAACGTCGACCCACGCAAGCCCGGTTCCGGGACGGGATTCACCACACCTTCGCTCGTTAAAGCCGCGGGTGCCACAGGCACCCTCATAAACCATTCGGAGCACAAGCAGCCCGCAGATGATGTGGGCGCTTGTGTCCAGATGTGCAAGGATCTCGGTATCACAACATGCGTCTGCGCTGACACCGTGGACATTGCGGCCGACCTTGCAAGATTCTCACCTTATTACATTGCCGTGGAGCCCCCGGAACTGATCGGAGGGGACATCTCTGTGACCTCTGCTAACCCTGCGGTCGTCTCGGGCACAGTCGATGCAGTGAAGACCGTTGACAAGGGCATCAAGGTCCTCTGCGGTGCCGGGGTAAAGAACGGCGGTGACGTCAAGGCCGCCATCGATCTCGGTGCGGAAGGAGTTCTCCTGGCATCCGGCGTCGTCAAGGCCAAGGACCCGGAATCGGTGATAAGGGACCTTATACGTGACATCTGAGCAACAGTATCTTTAACAGGTATCTGTTTCCAGCGTCCATGAGGAAAATATTGGCGCTGGCGCTTGTCGTTCTAGCGTGCTCTTTTGTAGTCATCGCATCCGATTCTTCGGATGCTGCCAGCTCGGACATCATGTTGTTCGAAGTGAACCCATACGGTAACGACGAGGGCGTATCACTGCACAACTACGGCTCAACGGCCGTGTATCTGTCAGACTATAGCGTAACCGACAATCCTGCCAAGAAATCCTCGGAAGGGATCATAACATTTGATGAATCCCTCGTCATCGCTCCCGGCGAGACTCTGACATTCATCAAGAAGAGCGGAGAATCATATTTCCCGGACCGTTACACCACATATGTCAGCGGTGACGGCAAGGTGACATTCTCAAACAACTTCGCTCTGAAGGATAGCGGCGACGATGTGTTCCTGTTCAAAGGAGAGACCATCACAGACACATTTGTCTACGGCAAAATGGATACCCCTGATGTAGGGCTCTGGACCGGAAATACCTTCACTATAAAGAATGACTGCTTCGCTGCCAGAAAGAATGCAGACGGATTCAATGCATCATGTTGGTATAACTACCTTCCCGGAGGGACCAACCTCCCGTTCGATCCGGACCTAAAGTTCACGGCAAACGTCACACCGTTCCTTTTCCCTGAATCCGGCGGTATACCCGTATATGAAGCGCTGGAAAGTGCCCAGAAATCCGTTTACATCACATTATATGCCCTTACATCAACAAATGTCATGGGCCTTCTTGAGCAATTACTCGACAGCGGCGTATCTGTGAACCTCCTCCTGGAGGCGGCACCTCTGAATATGGATAAGCCTGTCACCGACGGCAGATTGAAGACACTCGCCGATGCCGGAGCGGACATCAAGCTCATCGGTGATGTCAAGTCGGACAGATACGATTACGTCCATGCGAAATACTGTATCATCGACGGGAACAAGGTCATCATTACATCCGAGAACTGGACAAAGGACAATCTCAACGGCAAGACCGTTACAGATCCTACCAAAGGTGCCGGTAACCGCGGATGGGGAGCGATCGTAGAGAGCACGGAGTATGCGTCGTTCATGATGAACGTGTTCCTGAACGATTGCGATATGTCCTATGGCGACGTCACTGATTTCGACGAGGTGACCCCTGGTCTGAAACCAAAGGAACTGTCTTACACGGCTCCTACGGAAACATATCCGGTCAAAACGTACAAGACGTCCATCACCCCTGGTCTGTCCCCGGACAGCTCTTACGAGGCCGAGATCTACTACATATCCGGAGCACAGAACAGGATCTACTCCGAACAGCAGAGTCTCACAGCGGAATATCTGGACCTCACCAAGGAATCGCCTCTGAAGTATCTGTCTCAGAAGGCCTCCGTCGGAAAGGATGTAAGAGTCGTCTTCGGAGAGAATGTCGAAACGTCGATCGTCAATGAGATCAATGCCAAGACTCAGATTAAAACGGCCCAGATGACCTCCCCATATGTTCACAACAAAGGTGTCATCTGCGACGACACGGTCATCATCGCATCCGTCAACTGGACCACCACGTCGTTCAATAACAACAGGGAATCCTTGATCGTCATACACGATAAGGACGTCACAGATTACTTCGTCAAGGCATATGAAGGCGACTTCGAGAGGAACTACAAGGATTCCGGGCTCACTGTGACCTTCACGGAGATCCAGTCGCACTACGACTCCCCCGGAGAGTACACAGTGGCAGTAGAGGTCAAACAGAGCGGTTCATTCACATATTCCTGGAACCTAGACGGTACCGAGAGACAGACCTCCGCCCCCCGTGCGATCTTCGATTTCGAAAAAGGGGATCACACCCTTACCGTGACTGTAACGGATACCAGCGGTTCGACAGGCAAGGCATCCTATTCTTTCACTGTGGATGGGAAGGAGAATCCTACCGACGGACTCTTCGAGAAGATCAAACCCTACCTTGCACCTATAGTTATCATCCTCCTGGCCATCCTTATCGCAGCTATGAGGGCATCTGGTGGCAAGAAGTCCAGCAAGAAGTCTGGAGGCAAGAAGAGATGATCATCTACCGCAACATGAGGGCCGAGGACGTACCTGCCGCCCATATGTTGCTCAACTCGAACCTCGACGGGAAGTTCTCCGTCGAGGTCATCGAGTACTTCCTCTCCTTCTGGCCCAGAGGCCAGTTCGTTGCAGTGGATCTCTTCGGCAACATGGTCGGGGTGATCTGCGGAGCTAAACTGAACAACGGTAGGGCCTCCATCACACTGTTCGCGGTAGACGCCCCCTTGAGAGGACAGGGCATCGGGGGAAAACTGTTCGACACATTCAGAAGGGAATGCTACATGGAAGGGTTCTCTGCGATGCAACTAGAACTCCGTACCACGAACTCCTCCGCATACAGGTTCTACAACAAGAGGGGCTTTGAGATAACTGAGAAGGTCTTCGACCTCTACGGGCCCGGAGAGAACGGCTACAGGATGGTCGCCGAACTCAATCACGTTTCATCGTGACCAGTGCATACAACGTCACTACAAGCACCGCGACGATGGCTGCGATCAGCACATAATCTATGTTGGACATGCTGGTGTCCAGCTTTGGCTCCTGGGGCAGTTCGGGCCTCTCGGTAACATAAGTGTACAGATAGAAGTCCATGTAGGTACCTGCGGATACCTTGATCTGGGAAGCGTATTCTGCCGTGGCAAGGACCTTGAACTCGCCTGTCTCGGCATCCTCGACGTAGATCGCATTGCATACCTGCGAATCCACGGACAGATAGATGTCCACGGTGCTGTTGGCCAGTGTGTTCCTGTCGATTCCCTTGATGTCCAGTCTGTACCTCTTATCGAATTCATCCACTCCGGGAAGGTCCGTGAGGGCGATCATAAACTGGTTACCATAGATACGGGACGATCCGCTCACAGTGACGATGACCGTGGCATCCCCGTCGGCGAATGTTGCCGATATATCCTCGATAGCACATTGCTCCTTCAGGGTTATGACCACCGCATCCCTCTGCGACATGACCTTGAGGGAATTGGTAGCTGTGGCGTAATAGACGTAATCCGCCAGATATCCGATGCCTTCGGTCTCTCCGATCATATCAGACGACGGCCTGCACTGGATGACCGAGTTGTTCACCAAAGTGCCTTTGACCTCCAGGGTACCGCACAGGACGATGTTGTCCGAGTTATACACTATCGCACCCTTGGGTATGATGAACTGGCTGTCGGGCTGTATGACGAAATCGGTGTTCAGGGACAGGATCGACCCTGTGGTCAGGACAGTCGAGGAAATTGACTCCCAGACCCCTGACTCCGAATAGATCTTCACCGGACTTCCGTCCATGTTGAATGAATCGGTGATGGAGCTGATGCTGGGATTCTGTCCTATCTTATAGTTGTTGAAATGATATGCGGATGTCCTTCTGTCGTTAAGGAAGGCAGTGTCGTTGCATATCGTGACGCCCTGGGCATCGATGACGACCATGTGGACGGCGCTAGATGCGAGTGCCGTACCGTTGCACAGCCTGAGGGGCATGTTCAGGATACCGGCACCCATGATGCAGCTGCCGATGGATGCGAACTCCCCGACATGGAGGTCCACATCTCCGCTGACATATGATGTGGCCATGCTGGAGAGGTTCCTGTTGATCGAATGCTCCGTGTTGGCCCCTATGCAGAAGTAATCGATGATCCCCGATCTGATATCGTACTGGAGGTAACCGATCTTGGATGCGATGTTGGTCATGTAACCGATGTGCGCACCGTTGACCGTCACGTAGACATTGGAATACTTCCCGTTCTCTCCCGTGGTGTAGAGCTTGTTGACACTCATGCCGTAATCCAGGTTGAGATCGAGATTGGTGATCGAGAGCATCAGCGATGTGGGGTTGATGAGGTTCACCGTACCGGACTTGAAATCGAGTTCGGCAGTGCGTATGGGTGTGGGAAGGGCATCGTATGATGTTCCCAGGTACTGCTTCATGTTGTTCGGTATGGACATCAGGGAGAATGTCTGTATCTCTCCTTTGACCATGGTGAAATCCACACTGATGGCGGAATTCATCGCTGCTTTGGAATCGATGTTGAAAAGTGTGAGCCTGTTGAGCTTCACATCGTCGACGACGATGCTGATGGAATCCTTGACCAGACTCAGGTCGCGGATCGTCAGGTCCTTGCCGGTGATGATCTCGGTGAACCAGATGGAAGGGTGTTTGTCATTCACTTCATAATCGCCATAGGCCTTGAAGGTCATGAGCGTGTTGCCCTTGGCATCTGTCGTCAAAATGACGTCGGCATCTGGGTAGAGTTCCTCGGGAAGAGGTCCTTCCTGCTGCTTCTCGGCACCGTCGACGGATGGGATGGAGACCGCTATCGCTGATGCTATCAGTATCGAAATCATCAACAGTACGGTCTTGTTCAAGCCCATTGATTGAAAGAACCTGCTGTCAATATAAGACTCTTAGCAACTTATTGTCCGTAAAAACATAAATAATAAGGGGGACGAGCCCCCCTTTGAATGGTGTTTCAGGAGAACATCGAGTCATCAAGATGTTCCGTCTCGAAGTAGTAGCTGGAGCGTTCCTTCTGAGCGGACGAGACATCCTTGGATAGACCCTTGTTGTAGGAACCGTAACGCTCCTTGATCTGTTCCTCGACGCTGCGGGATCTCCTCAGCGCACGGTCGATGTGTTCTCCGGTGATGTATTTGGACTTCTCCATTACGGCGATGTCACCGGCGGACCTAATGAGTCCTCCGAGCTCCCTCAGCCTGAGTGTGAGTGCGTTATTCTGGTTGTCCAGCTTCGCACGCCTCTTACCCTCCATGATGATCTTCTCGACGGCCTCCACAGTGGCGTGGGGGATGTGTCCGTCGAACTGGACCTCCTGTGCAACGAACTGTGCGTATCTCGCACGGTTGTGTGGGGTGTCGGGCATCGCGATGTCCACGAGGATCTCATATCCGTTTCCTATGATCCTCGACCTGAGCGGGGAGAGGATGTTCTCGAGATCCTGGATGTTACATGCTGCTACCAGGATGAAGTCACAAGGTACCGAATCCACTTTGACACTGGCTCCTGCGGACTGGGGATTCCTTCCGGTGATGGGGAATACCTTGTCCTGCATAGCGGTGAGGATGTACCTCTGGAGATCCTTAAGATGGGATATCTCGTCGATGAACAGGACTCCCTCGTGCGCCTCGTGGATGGAACCGGCCACGATCCTCTCGTATGCGGGAGAACCGAGCTTCTCGTGTCCTCCGTAGGGGTCGTGACGTACGTCTCCGAGCAGTTCCGTCTCGGATGCACCCGTAGCCAATACGAAGGGGTTCCTCCTGAGCTTGACCAGCGTCTTCTCGTTGCTGGTGCTCTGGAGCTCGGCCCTCTTGTCGATGGCGGCCTGGTCTAGCTTGCGTATCTTGTCCCCTGCGCGCTCGAAGATGACCTGCTCGTCGTTCCTGTCGCGGGTGGTGACCTTCTCCTTTCCGGCGGTCATCTCAGGGATGGCTACTTCGAGCATCCCTCCGAGGTTGCTCAGGATGTCCTGGAACGGATTGCTCTTGTTTGCAGTGGAATCGAGCTTGCTCTGGTTGCAGTGGGGACATGTTACGTCCGTAGGAAGGGAGTATCCGCCACAGTTCTTGCACTTGTATCCAAGGTGCTCTGCGACGTTCGCAGGGGCCTCCTCAGGTGTTAGAAGGACACCGATTGATGCTGCCTTGATCTCCTCCTCCCTGAGTACCTCTTCTGCGTCCATGACAGACAGCAGAGGCCTCTCGGGATTCTCCGGGTTCTTCACGACACGGATCTCCTGCGTGGGTGCAGGAAGGTTCATGGAAAGTGCACGTGCGATCATCGACTTTCCGGTTCCGGGAGGTCCGACGAGCAACAGGTGCCTGCGCTGCTTAGCAGCGATCTTCGCCAGTTCGATGGCCTCCTCCTGTCCGAGGACCCTGTCGAGAGGGTCCGAGGGGATCAGGATCTCGGCCGTCGATTTCATTTCCTGGAAATCTTCCCAGGTCTCAACATGCTTCTGCTTTGCCATGGGTATCATACGAGGTCTTCTTTGGTCCAGATGGTCACATCGGCGGGCATCTTGGAGATGTTTCCCTTACGGGTTCCCACCACGGTCTTGATGCCCTTCTCGGAAGAGACATCGATGATCCTCTGAGAGATGACTCCGTCGAAGACGATGGCCGCGACCTCGTCCTCGTCCTCCTTCAGTGAGTTAACGAGGCTCTTGACGGCGACCTGCCTGATGACGTTGTTGTCTGCATCGAGGACCTTTGCGTTGTGTGTAGTGGACAGCTCCAGGAGCATGTCGCGGAGTGCTTCCTGCTCGGGAGTGAGCACCTTATCGGTGATGAGCTTCTTTCCCTTGAGGGACCTTGCCTTCTTGGTCTCCTTGGGCTTCTCCTCTACGACAGGCTCTTCGGGCTCAGGAACGGGTTCCTCGACGGGCTCGACGACAGGGACCTCCTCTGCGGGTTCCTCGACGACAGGCTCTTCGGGCTCCTCGCTGTCCTTCTTCCTCTTGGTGGATTTCTTGGGTTTCTCCTCGCTGTCCTTCTTCCTCTTGGTGGACTTCTTGGGTTTCTCCTCCTCTTCGAAGTCCTTGACTGTCTCCTCTGCAGGTTCCTCGTAGTGCTCCTCGACTACGGGTTCTTCGTTCACGACCTCAGGGACCTCGCCATCGGTGTCGGGGATGGCCTCCATCTCCTTCTCGATCCTCTCTTCCCTCTCCTGGCGCTCCTCACGCTTCTTCCTGTACTTGTCCAGGGCCTCGTTGTTGAACCTCTCCTTGCGGTGCTCGTCGCGGTCCCTGCGCTCTTCGCGCCTCTCCTCACGCCTCTCGTCGCGTCCATGGCGGTCCTCACGGTCCCTCCTGTCACGCTTGTCACGGTCGTGGCGGTCCTTCCTGTCACGCCTGTAATCTCCCTCGGGCTCGAAGCTGTCGAGCTCCTCGAAGTTCCTCTCCTCAAAGCTGAGGTTGTTCATCTCCATGTACTGGTCGCCGGGGACCTTGTTGCGAAGACATTTGACGATCTGCTTGGCTGAAAGCTCCTCGACCTCGTGTGCACGGGGTGCACGGGCGACGAAGTCGACCTCTGCGACCTGGAAGAGTTCCCTGAGGATGAGCTCTCCTCCCCTGTCGCCGTCTGTGAATGCTGTGACGACCCTCTCCCTGGAGAGTTCCTGGACAGTCTTGGGGATGTTCGTTCCCTCGACCGCTATGGCGTTCTTGATTCCTGCCTTGAGCAGGTTGAGGACATCCGATCTGCCCTCGACGATGATGATCGCCTCTGAATCCTTCACGTTGGGTCCTGCGGGGCATCTGTCGGGACCGTAGGTTGTGATCTCCTCGACCTGGACACTCTGCTTGACGCTGTTCATGAGGTTGGTGCTGGAGCCTTCGGACTGCTTCATGAGTTCGTTGAGCAGCTCCTTCGCACGCTCCACGACCTTCTCCCTCTTGGTGACGCGGACATCCTCGATTCCGAGAACGTGGACCGATGCCTTGCAGGGTCCGACGCGGTCGACCGTCTCAAGGGCTGAGGCCAGGATTACCGTCTCGACCTGGTCGAGACTGGATGACATATAGATGATTCCCTCGGACTTGCCGCCTTTGGTGACGGTCTCGACCTCTATCCTTCCGATCCTTCCGGACTTTTGCAGGTCCCTGAGATCGAGTTCATCTCCGAGGAGTCCTTCAGTCTGTCCGAAAATTGCGCCGACGACATCGGGTCTGTCGATGATTCCGTCAGCGGTGATCTTTGCCTTTACCATGTATTTTGTTGCATTGGGATCAATGTTCATTTGCACCCTCCAGGGTGTTCATGGGAGAATTATCTGGTCCCTGCTCTGCATCCCTTCTCGTGACCGCTCGTTCGGCGTGCACGCCCAATTTAAACCAAACTTCGGATCTTTCGATTGTCGGGTCGGCGCTCCGTTGCCCGGATCCTTCAGTATTCGCCATACATAGGCGAGTGATGATCGTGATATTGTGTGAGTGAACAGGGATTGGTATCTCCCTGTTAAGGACATTTTAAATCTTATATATAAAGAAAAGGGGTTTAAAGTCGATCAGATGGTGATGATCGACACATTTGCGAGGCCTTTGCACATCTCCTCCACGTCTTCGTCACATGTGAACAGCAGAACCTGCATCTCGTTCGACAGCATCGACAACGCCTGGCATGCACCGTTCTTCCTGTCCTTGTCGAACGGGAGCAGAACATCATCGAGGATCACCGGTATCTCTCCGCTGCCCATCTCCTTTGCTAACGCGAGTTTGATCGACAGGAGTATCTGTGCACGGAGTCCGGTGCTCCACTGCTTCGGGTTCTTGGGTTCACCTTTCGATATGACGGTCAGATCGGTGTTCCTCGGATCTAGGTCGAAGTGACATGTGCCCAGGGTCATCATGGACAAATAGCGGTCTGCAGTGCTTATTACATCTGGATGCACGGTCTCGTAGATGTCCGAGCAGGCCTTCTGGATGATGGCGGATTCCAGTATTGCCTTCGCACCTTCTGTCAGGACCTTGTTCTTCTGAGCACTAAGGGAATATGTCCGGTCGATCAGGGAATCGAGCTCCTTGGTGTCCAGAACTGTCTTCATCTCTTCTGTCAAGCGTCCGATCTCATTGCTGATCGCATCCTGTTCGATGGCATCTATATCGATCCTCTCCACCATTGGCAGGGGCTCATCGGGATCGAATCCCGACTTCCTTATGCTCCCTTCCAGCGCTTCGATCTTCGCGCCGTAACCGGTGAACGTCTCGTAATCCCTCACTGCCTGCTGGTATCCTTCCGGACCTCCGTATTGGGCCAGGAATCCCATGAGACGGTTGTCGGCACCCATGAATGACATCCTTAGTTCGGTGCTGCTGTTGCGGGTGGAATCCAAGTTTGTCAGGGTATTGTTTATCTCAGACAATCTCCTCAAATCAGATAGGGGATCTCCCGGCGCTACACCTACGTCTTTCATCACCGAATGCAACTCCGATTCGAATGAATGGATCCAATTCTCATCGCGGTTGTCCTCGTAGACCTGTTTGTCCTTGATCAGCAGGAAGGCTGAGACGGCACCTACCGCCAGGACTGCGCTGACGCCAGCCTTCACCATCGTGTCCAGACCGGGAACGATCCACACCGCTGCAGCCATTGCGAACAATATCGCGGCCACCCCGATACGGACCTTACCGTTGCTATTCTGTACCGTGCGTGACTGCGGCTTAGCAATCTCCGACTGGTATCTGGACTGCCTGTCGAGTATCGACTGGATACGAGGGCGGTAACCCAACAGTTTGGATTCATCCCCTCCGGGAAGGGAGGACGCCTGCATCCTTCTCCCTTCGTTCACAGCTTTGTAAGCGGCTTCCGCCTCGGATTTCTCGCTTGATAGCCTGCGGTATGTCTCCTGGACATCTTTGCCTGCCATATGTTTCGAAGACAGCTCCAGTTTACTCTTCCTCAACTCGGCGAGTTCGCTGAATGCGGCCTTCTGGGATTCGACCCTGACGTACAGATCGTTGTTGCTCTCGGCGGACCTGTTGGAATCGCGTATCTCTGAAAGCCTTCTCTCCAGTTCATCCTTGCGGGTGCTGAGTTCAGAATACGTCTCCGCATGGGAACGCATCTCGTAGATCCTTCTCTGAAGATCGACCTCGTCGGTAATGATGGCGTTGATCATCGAAGGGGAACTCGCTGTCTTTCCGATGAGCCTGTCCTTGTCTTCATCTATACTCTTGATGACCTCGGGAACGGATTCCCCACCGGGTATAGTCAGGAATCTGGTCCTGATGTCCCCTCCTGTAAGCGGCGTGATCTCATCCAGACCCTCCCTTGTCATGGCGAAAATATTGCGATATGTGCCCGGATCCATATCGGCCATGCATCTCGGCACATCGCCGGCGTTATCGGTCTTGCCCTCCATCATGACCCTCTTCTCAGAACCTTCTTCCTCGTAGACTATGGTTCCCGAATCAGTCGAGCTGCGTTGAGGATAGGAGCTCTTCCTAGAGGGACTGAGGGTGCTGCGGATGAATTCCATCGTGGTGCTCTTGCCGGACTCGTTGGGTCCGTAGAACACGGTCAATCCGGGATCCAGTTGGAAATCCTTGTCCCTCATCTTTCCGAACGAACCGATATGCAACGAGCGCATCCTCATCTGGACACCACCATCCTTGCCAGTATTGATCTGGTCGCATCATCGACCAGCGACTGCACATCCTCTTCGGACATCGACATGAAGAAATCACGGTGTTTCGAAGCGTTCTTGTTCTGACATATCAGATCCACGAGTTCCTCCTTGGTCATCTTGGACAGCTCCCTTCCTGACCTTATCACGGCCGCACCCATGTCCTTCTCATTGGACCTGGCCTCGATATCGATGGGCGGAGAGGTCCTGACAGCAAGGGAAGATATCATGCATCCCGCGGTCTGGGCGATCGTGCGCGATACATCGTCCATATTGGTACGGAGCAGGGTGTCCAGTTCTCCGGACCCGGTGAACGTTATCCTGCATATAGCTTCGGGATCGGCCTTGCTGCCTATGATGTTCATGACATCGTTGAATGTACGGCCGGTGATGTCGACCGTCAGATCCTCCCAATGATAGACCGAGGTCTCGATGAAATCTATGGATGACACCCTGTGGGAATCCACGGTGACCAGATAGGCACCTTTGGGACCGGTCTCCTTGAAACTCCTCCCCTGTATGTTCCCGGGATAGACCACGTACGGGCCGGTGGCCACGATGTCCCTCTTGTGTATGTGCCCAAGGGCCCAGTAATCAATGTTACCTGACTGCAGATCCGACATCGAGCACGGAGCGTACGAATATCCTTCTGTCACGGTATCGAGGTCGCAATGCAGACATGCGATCGTGAACCTGTCGAAACTTCCCTCGAGGATGCTGGCCAGATTCCTGGTCTCGTGGGGCACGGCATAGCTGATACCGACGATCTCGACATCCTCGGACAATTCTACCCGTTCAGGGGCGGTACCGAACTCGTGGACGTTCGAAGGATACGGTATCGCCGAATCCCAGCTCGTCCTGCTGTCATGGTTCCCCCTGCAAATGAACACGGGGACGTCCAATCTTGCCAACTGTTCCGATAACCACATCCTTGTTGAAGGGAGCTCGTTATCATCATCGTACAGGTCGCCGGATATGACCAATGCATCGACATGGTTCTCCAGGGCCGCATCGATGATGCGTGAGAACGATCCGAATACAGATTGCCTCAGCCTCTCCGCCAATGCGGGATTCTCCGTTCCGAGACCTTTGAAACGCGACCCAAGATGCAGGTCCGCGCAGTGAATGAATCTGAATTGTCTTCCCATCGGCGGAAGATTCGCGGGAGAGTATAAGAACGAAATCAGGGGGTCCCCGAAAGTGCAGACGTCTTCGCTTCCAAAGCCAGACATCAATCGGTTTATAAAGCATCCACTTTCGGTCCGACCGATACGTTATAAGCATATTTGCAGATACATCCACCGATCAGCATGGAGAAGATCGTAAAGAAGGTCAACGACGAGATTAAGAGGGGCTGGTTGGGTCCCGATCACAACTGTCCGTACCATCCGGCGCATTTCACGGGCCAGGACTGTTCCTTCTGCTACTGTCCGTTCTTCCCGTGCAACGACACCACGTTCGGCTGGGAACTCCAGGGAAGGCATGGGGCCGTATGGAACTGCTCCGACTGCCTGTTCATCCACAGGACTCCCGTCGTCAAATTCATCTACTCCGAGATAGAGCGTCTCGGTATCGAGGATGCCAAGGATCCCCGCTTCAACGACATCTTCAAGGCCGCCAAGGAGCGCTTCTGGAAGAAGGGGAAGGCACTGATGGTCGTCGGAGCGACTTCTGATGCCGGAAAATCGGTCACGGTGGCCGCGATATGCAGGATACTCCATGACAGGGGGTATCTGGTGGCACCGTTCAAATCCCAGAACATGAGCCTCAACTCCAAGGTCACCAGGACAGGGGCGGAGATCGCGATGATCCAGGTCCTTCAGGCCAAGGCCGCAGGTATTACGAATCCCGATGCGCACATGAACCCGATACTGCTGAAGCCCAAGGGCGACACCGTATCGCAGGTAATGGTATGCGGTAAACCCTTCGCCGATTATGATGTCGAAGGATACTACAATGAATTCGTCCCGGGACCCGGGATAGAGATCGTGAAGGAGCATGTCGACTTCCTCAAGGACAGGTATGACTGCGTCATCATGGAAGGTGCGGGTTCGCCGGCGGAGATCAACATCTATGACAAGGACATAGCGAACATGCGTGCGGCAGAGATAGCGGATGCGAATGTGATCCTGGTCGTCAATGTCGAATGGGGAGGTTCCTTCGCATATGCGCTGGGGACCGTCGAACTTATCCCTGAGAAGGACAGGAAACGCATCAAAGGTATCATACTCAACAACGTCCGCGGAAATACCGAGAACCTCAGGTCCGGAGCGGATAGGCTCGAGGAGATCACAGGGATACCGGTCATTGGAATAATACCTCATGCCGATGTGGTCCTTCCCAGCGAGGATTCTGAAGCCCTCAGAGGGGTCCGTTCCAAAGGAAGAGGGGAATCGCTGATCGGAGTGATCAAGTTCCCCAGGATGGCCAACTTCACGGATCTCGATCCGTTGTTCCTCGAGGACGTCTCCACGGTGTTCGTCGAGAAGCCGGAGGACCTGAAAGGGGTGGACGCCATAGTCATGCCGGGCACCAAGAACACCGTTGCCGATTACCTATGGATGCAGGAGACCGGAATAGCCGATGTTATCAAGGGACTGTGGAAGAAGATCCCGATAGTCGGTATCTGCGGAGGATACCAGATGATGGGTAAGGTCCTGGATGATTCCAACGGAATCGAGGCGGGGAAATCCGCGGTGTACGAAGGGTTGGGATTCTTCGACAACACCACCACCTTCGGCGAATACGCCAAGCAGATACTCAGGAACGAGGGGAAGCTGGCTGTCGGTGACGGAGGGGAGATCACGGGTTACGAACTCCATATGGGCATCTCCGATGTAAGGGAGAAGCAGCCGTTGGTCTATCTGGAAAGGTTCCATGCCGACCCGGTCCCTGAAGGATGCGTAAGGGAGGAGGACCTCACTTTCGGTACCTATCAGCATGGTATCTTCGATAAGCCGGCGTTCAGGAAGTACTTCCTCTCATTCGTCAAGCACAACGGCAAACCCGTGGACACCAGCCATGCCGAGGATTACGATGTGACCATCGAGGAGAACCTCGTGAAACTGGCTAAGGTGTTCGAGGAGAACATGGATGTCGAGAGGCTGATCGACATCGCTGGGGTGAGGGAATGAGCATACTCTTCCTCGGTACATCATCCGGAGCAGGGAAGACGACCGTCTGCGCCATGGTATGCAGATACCTGAGCAGGAACGGTGTGGATGTGGCCCCGTTCAAAGGATCCAACCTGTCGCTCAATTCGATTGCCACTAAGGATGGTGGGGAGATCGGCATGGGGCAAGCTTTCCAGGCCTGGGCCGCAGGTATCGAACCTGAGACCGACATGAACCCCGTACTGCTGAAGCCTTCAGGGAAGGGCGTCATCCAGCTCGTGCTGAACGGGAGACCGTACAAGAACATCACCAAGGACGATCCGATGGACCGGGGTATGACCTTGCAGGAGGTCAAGAAGGCCTACGACAGGATGAATGAGAGGCATCGGCTCGTCCTCTGCGAAGGCTCAGGATCCCCTGTGGAACTCAATCTGATGGATACGGACCTTGCCAACGTAGGTCTGATGAGGGTGACCGGAGTACCCGCCATCTTGGTCGGGGATATCGAGAGAGGAGGGGTATTCGCCGCCATCTACGGGACATGGAAACTCATCCCGGACGAGCTCAAGCCCCAGATGAAGGGTTTCATCATCAACAGATTCAGAGGCGACGGCTCCATACTGAGGTCGGCGATAGGACATATCGAGAGTCTCACGGGCATGAAGTGCCTCGGAGTCCTCAGATACGAGTATCTCAGGTTCCCCGAGGAGGATTCGCTGTCCTCATCCGACGGGAAACTGGAAGGCAACGATGTTCACACAGCGTTCATCAGCAATCTGGACGAGATGATCGCCCATGCGGAAGAGGACGGTTTCGACTTCGATGGTCTGAAGAAGATCTGCGGACTGTGATCATCCGCCTGATGCGACCCTCATGGCCCTGACGGTCATGCTGTCGGTGATGACGGTGTCCATGGGGACCGGTCTTCCGTCCACAAGATAGAGGTATGAATCGGGATGGAATCCGAGATCGGATACTGCCTGCTGGACTGTCTTCCCTTTTGCCACCTGATGCTCCTGACCGGAGATTTGAATCATTCCCATGAGCAGGTCGATTCGTTATCGCTATAAACAACCGTCGGAGAATCCTCTTCTTTGGTAAGTACGGAGAACAGATCCGTGTGGCATGTGGTGTTGATGATCTCCTTTACCTGCTCCTTGTAATCCGGTATCCTGGGAAGTCTGCCGTAGAACTCCTGGATGAGACTGTTGTCGATGTCGGAGAGGTCAGCCCCCATTGAATACACATGCTCCCATGGACCGCCGCTCTCATATGTCATGATCTGGAGTTCCGATGTGGAGAACATGTTGTAGTAGATCGCCACATCCATCAGCAACTGCCTGTCCTCCATATCGAATATACTGGGATCGTACTCCTTGTAGACCTTGATGGGCATGTTGCCTGCTCCTTCATAGTAGAACTCGAGTCTGGTCAGTCCGGGGCCCCAGTTGTAGGCCCTGAAGGTGTCCTCGAACAATGGTCTGCCGTTGCGGCAGAGGCTCTCGGCCTGCGCAAAGTAGCAGAGCATCTGGGCACGGGGCAGGTTGACCGGGTCGACTGAACGGCTGTAGTAATCGATGAAGAAGTTTGCGACATCTGTTGCGGCGTACAAAGTCATGAGTTATCAATAAAAGATATTGATTAATCAATATAAACTCTTGGATGTATAATCCAACTAAGTCTGCATCAAGGGATTCAATCTATGACAGAAATGTAAGATATGAGACATAAACGTCCATTGTCAATTTACTTGTACGTGCTTGCGTCAAAACTATTTTTATTGTGACCATAGATTATGTGCTGAAGCACCTGAGGTGATTACTTGAGAAAGGAATACGTAGACTTCATCGAAGCCAAATGCAAAATGTGCATGGAGAACGACTCCTTCCGTGCAACCGAGTATTCCAAATACGACGTGAAGAAGGGCCTCCGCGATTCTGAAGGCAACGGGGTCATCGTCGGTCTCACCGAGATATCTCAGGTGGACGGTACCGTCAAGGTCGACGGGGTGAAGCAGGAATGCGAAGGTATCCTCCGTTACCGCGGCTACAGAATAGAGGACCTCACCAACGGTTTCCTCGGAAAGAGGTACGGATTCGAGGAATGCGCATACCTCATCATGTTCGGGAAACTCCCGAATGAGAAAGAACTGAACGAGTTCATCAAGATCCTCAACCAGAACCGTAAGCTCCCCAAGACGTTCACAAGGGACGTCATCATGAAGGCCGCCAGCAAGGACGTCATGAATGCCATCTCCAGAGAGGTGCTCTTCCTCGCATCGTACGATGATGACGCATTGGACAATTCCTTGGACAACGTTCTCAGGCAGACACTGTACCTGATGACTGTGTTCCCCATGCTCACCGCCTACAGCTATCACGCTTACAACCACTATATCAACGGCAGGAGCATGTACATCCACAACCCTGACCCGAAGCTCTCCACTGCTGAGAACTTCCTCCGTATGCTCAGGGCCGACAAGAAATACACGCACCTCGAGGCTGTCGTTCTCGATCTGGCCCTCGTCCTCCACATGGAGCACGGAGGAGGTAACAATTCCACATTCACTACAAGGGTCACCACTTCCAGCGGTTCCGATACCTATGCGGTCATCGCCGCTGCGATGTCGTCCCTCAAGGGCCCTAAGCACGGAGGGGCCAACCTCAAGGTCATGGACATGATGGCCGACATCAAGAAGCATGTGAAGGATCCCAACGATGAGGAAGCTCTTACAGCATACCTGAACAAGATCCTTGACAAGAAGGCGTTCGACTGCTCCGGACTCATCTACGGAATGGGGCACGCCATCTACACCAAGTCTGATCCGCGTGCGGTGGTGTTCAAGTCACTGGTGGAGAAGCTTGCCGCCGAGAAGAAGCGCATGAAGGACTACGACTATTACAGGAACATCGCCAGGATCGCTCCCGGACTGATCATGGCCCACAAGCACAACAACAAGAGCGTCTGCGCCAACGTCGACTTCTACAGCGGTTTCGTCTATGATATGCTGGACATCCCCAAGGAGGTCTACACGCCTCTGTTCGCATCCGCAAGGATCGTGGGATGGAGCGCGCACCGCATCGAGGAGCTCATCACTTCCAACAAGATCCTGAGACCCGCATATGTCAACATCCACGAGCCCCGGGAATACATTTCGATGGAGAAGAGATGATCATTTGACCGAAAGGGAAGAATTGGCGAACCAAAGATTCAACTGCACCGAGCGCGAACGTGCGGTGTTCGAGGCTGGCATCAAGATGGCCACCATATACCATCAATTCGTCGGCACACCGGTCAATCTGGACACGGTACAGGGGTTGGAAGAATCAATTGCAAGCGCCATCGAGGTGCAACCGTACGTCGATTCAGCTACCGTCAAGATAGACCGCTCGGTATTCACCAAGGACGGGGACACTTACTCGTACGTCTCACTCACGGGGGACATGATCGATGCCGTTGTCACGATAGGATTGGGAAAGACCAAGGTGACGGCGGAGATGAGGTTCGACGAAGAGCTCGGTTATCCTCTGATGTTTGTCTCATCGATCGCTTGATCCAGGCCCCACACCGTCCACGCCCAGAAGCACGGTGGCGATGA
The DNA here is from genome assembly GCA_017468935.1 of Candidatus Methanomethylophilaceae archaeon. GTDB lineage: Archaea > Thermoplasmatota > Thermoplasmata > Methanomassiliicoccales > Methanomethylophilaceae > Methanoprimaticola. Next base: position 7,568 of record JAFUHJ010000034.1, on the reverse strand, counting down.
CATTCCTTCCCACCTTGAAGTGTGTGTTCATCATATCGGCCGACTTAAGACACGGATAATAGACAATGGGCGCTATGCTATCCGGGACACCTTCTACCTTGAGGGGTATCGGGGAAAGGACGCATTTGGCGTAATTGTCGCGGATCTTCGACAGATCGATGAAAATGTGCTCAGTGAGCCATACATAGTTGGGATTCTTGTACTGGTGCTTCTCTGAAGGCAGAATGTCGTGGCCTATCAACGAACCGCTCTGATCCAGGAAATTCATGAAACGGTTGGTGAACATCGGGAAATCATCGGTGCAGAACATGACCATCCGAAGATCCTTCTTGCATATCTCCTTGAAACCGATCGGTTCGACATCAGTGACACCGAAATGCGGGAATGAGTTCTCAATATCCATGATGTCATCCAGAAAATCATCTGGAAGCACCTCGACACGCAAGACTCCCGGATGACGGAGCAACAGTTCGGAGAATTCAGAGTAATCCACGGGTGTTAGTATGCTCCTGAGAATTTATACGTATGCCGACGGATGGATTTGAGCAGATGTCAAAGACAGTCACCAAATCCGAAAAACATGAAGCGTTCCGGAATCCAGCATTACGTAATTCGTAAATCCGCTACGGAATCACTCTATAGTTCAAATGAATCGACGGTCAATTTCCAGGATTTTTTTAAAGACTGACAAAGGCCATGGCATTTTAAATAATATAGAAACGATATATTTTGTAGCCAGCCTATTGACTAGTGGTTCACAATGATTACTGATATCAAGATCGGTATAACAGGCCTTCCTGGTTCAGGAAAGACCTATGCACTATTACGCGTCATCGACATGCTCAAGGAAGAGGAACTTCAGATCGGAGGAATGATCGATGAACCTATCGAGGAAGGAAGGAAGAAGGTTGGATTCACTGTCAGGAACCTTCTCACCGGGGAGAAAGAGGTCTTCGCTAGCACCGCGATCGAAAGCAAGATCATGGTGGGGAAGATGGGCCTCGACCTTGCAAAACTAGAGCAGGTCGGAGTGACCGCATTGAAGGAGGCCATCGAAAAGTGCGATATCATAGTCATAGACGAAGTAGGAAAGATGGAGGTCGAGAGCGAGGCATTCGTGGAGGCGGTCAAGGAGACCCTCGAAGCGGAGAAGCCTATGATCATCACCCTCCACAAGAAATCAAGGAACCCCCTTCTGCAGGATATCAGAAGAAGGGATGACGTCAGGATCCTGGAGGTCACCCCTACTAACAGGAACCTACTGCCTTACAAGATCGTCCGTCTCATGCACGGAGAGAATGATTGATGCCTGATGGTGTCATAATTCACGAGGGTTCCACAGACATACTTGTACCGGAACTCCATTCGTCCGGCGGTCCTGGGAAGATCCAGGGCGGCGTATTCTTCAACGAGCAGATGGCATTCAACCGTGACATCAGCGTGATGTTCCTGCGTGCCGTCGGAAGAGATCTGACAGTAGCCGATGCGATGACCGCAACCGGTTCGAGAGCAGTTAGAATCGCGAATGAGGTCAAAGGCACACAGGTCACCGCCAACGATATCAGCCCCGATGCGATACCTTACATCGAGGCCAATATAGAACTCAACAAACTTGAGAACTGCAGCCCTTCCAACAGGAATCTGCATTCGCTTTTCGCGGATGAGGCGTTCGATTATGTGGATCTCGATCCATTCGGTTCGCCTGCCCCTTTCGTTCAATCAGCGATCCTCGGATGCAGGAAGAAGGGCATTCTGGCGATCACCGCTACCGATACAGCACCGCTTGCGGGGGCACATGCTCCCAAGTGCAGACGCAGATACCAGTCCGAACCCGTAAGGGGATACATGTGTCACGAAGGCGGTCTCCGCATCCTCATGTGCTCCATCGCAAGGGAACTGGCCAAATTCGACAGAGGAATGAAGCCTCTGCTGTCCTTCTATGCAGACCATTACTTCCGCACCTACATCCAGATAGAGGAAGGTGCTGAAAAAGCCGACAAGATGATGGCCCTGCTGGGTTACATGAAGTATGATATGGCCACATTGGAGAGGTCAACATCCGTTCATTACGATCCCGAGCACAAGTACGGACCCTTCTGGCTCGGACCGTTGCACGATCAGGAGTTCGTATCCAGGATGGATCCCGCCGGGATGGCAGTGGAGAAGAGATGCACCAAGTATCTGGATCTCTGGAAGAACGAACTGGATACGGAGGTGTTCGTATATGACATGAGCGAACTGTCCTCGTTCGTCAAGATGTCCCCCGCCAAACTAGCTGATTTCGTGGAACTCCTGAACACCAACGGCAGAGCTTCCTTCACTCATATTTCTCCGACATCATTCAAGACGGACCTTCCACTGAATGACATCATATCCCTATACAAGGAAGCGAGTCCCGACTCCAAGAAGTGACCTTGCGGACAATCCCTTATATCGTTCGTTATCTTTACCCAGACTAGGTGCCTAAAACATGCCGAGTCTAGCTATCATCGGTTCCCAATGGGGAGACGAAGGAAAAGGAAAGCTCACAGATTATCTTGATGAGAAATCCGATCTCATCGTACGTTTCCAGGGCGGTAACAATGCGGGACACACCATCATCGTCGATGACAAGGTGTTCAAGCTGCACGGACTTCCCTCGGGAGTCGTAAGGCCCGGGAAGCTGGCGGTCATCGGCAACGGTGTCGTCGTCAACCTGGAGGAGCTCGGAGAGGAGATCAAGCAGGTCCTCGACAACGGAGGGTCCATAGATGGTCTGAGGATATCCGACAGGGCCCATCTCATCATGGGTTACCACAAGAAGCTGGACGGAGCTGAGGAGAAGTACCGCGGAAAGAACAACGTCGGTACGACGAAGAAGGGGATCGGACCCACATACCAGGATAAGATCGCAAGGATCGGATTCAGGGCCGGGGACCTTCTGGAGGAGGATCTGCTCAAGGAGAAGATCGACTTCATCCTGCCGTACAAGAAGGACCTCATGGCCATGATGGATGCTGAACAGTGCTCCTGCACCACGGAATCACTCTTCGAAAAGATGACCGGCTGGAGGGACCAGATAGGCAAGTACATCTGCGACACGTCAGTCCTCATCAACGAGGCGTTGGACGACGGTAAGAACGTCGTCTTCGAGGGTGCACAGGGTGCGATGCTCGACATCGACCACGGTACCTACCCCTATGTCACGTCCTCTGCCACCTGCGGAGGCGGTATCTGTACCGGTTCCGGGGTCGCTCCCAACAGGATCGACAAGGTCGTCGGTATCGTGAAGGCGTACACCACACGTGTCGGCGAAGGACCATTCGTATCCGAGATCCATGATGATTTCGGCGTCGAACTGCAGAAGAGAGGCGGGGAATTCGGTGTCACCACCGGAAGGGGAAGGAGATGCGGATGGCTCGACCTGGTCGTAGTGGAACACGCTTCCAGACTCTGCGGATTCACCTCCCTGGGTATCACCAAGATCGATGTCCTCAACAACATCCCCGAACTCCCGGTGTGCGTAGCTTACGAGATCGACGGCGAGGAGGTCAAGCACTTCCCCGCTTCCATCGCCAAGCTCAACAGGGCCAAGCCCGTTTACGAGACCTTCAAGGGATGGAAGGGATGGTCCAATACCATGGATATCGTCAAGGCCGGTTACGACAACCTGCCCGGCGAGATGAGGGAGTACATCGAGTTCATCGAGAAGTACCTCAAGGTGCCTGCGGACCTGATAAGTCTCGGACCCGACAGGGATGAGACGATCGACCGCAAGAAAGATTGGTGGAGTTGAAAGAAAATGTGTCCTACAGTTTGCAATGTGCAGGCCGGTGTGTGCGGGATGACCTCTAAGATCATCGCAACGGCCAGCGATGATATGATGTCGGTGAACGTCGTAATAGAGAGCAACTGCCCCATGGTGCAAAAGCTCACGCCCATAGAGGGGATCAATCCTTATGAGGCAATCGGTACACCTTTCACCGAGTCCGAGATCTACAAGAAGGCTGCAGAGTGCCTGCGCCACACCGCGTGCCCTGTACCTTGCGGTATAGTGAAGGCTGTCGAGGCAGAATCCGGAATGGGATTGAAGAAGCCTGTCAGCATCACTTTCGAATGAAACCCAATGCCGGGAGACCGGCATTATTCTTTTTGTTTTTACAGAAATAAATTAAGCTTATACATTAAATTATTCTCAATTATTGGATAAAAAGCCCCCGAGGGGGCTGAAGTTTGAACTCACTGGTTGGACTTCCAGAGTCCGTGCTTGTTGCAGTATTCCCAGGCCTTGACTTCCTTTGCGTCGGTCTTGAAGAATGCCTCGGGTGCGTCTCCGGGTTTGAGGTATTTCCTCATCATGACTCCGTCAGCGCAGATCTGGATGTAGACGATGTAGTGGTCCTCAACCATCGGGTGGGCAGTCTCCTTTCCGACCTTTACGAGGAATCCGCCGTCCTGCTTCTCGATGTAAGGGACATGCTTCTCGTTCTTGAAATCGTCTGTCTTGGGTTCGAGGACGATCATGTCCTCTCCGCAGCACTTGGGTGTGCAGGGTGCTTTGAAGACGACCTCGAATGCGTTCGCACATTTGGCGCATTTGTAGATTACCATCTTAATGACCTCATAAGGGTATCACCAGGCACTCATAAAAGGTTCTCCATCGCTGAAAGGTTGGCGATATCAGTTAATTCAGAATTAGACAATAATTCCGAGTTCACTGGATTCATGGAACGAATCTGAATGTCAAGATGAAATAGGCCAGGAATATGATCTCGAAGACCCATAACATCGGAGGTATCTCTTTGATCTTGCCGGTAGCCACCATGCAGATGATATAGGTGAACGTTCCCAATGCGATACCATCGGTGATGGAGCCCGACAGACCCATCATGAACAATGTGACGAAAACCGTGGCGGTTGTGATGTGGTCATGCCAGTCGATTTCCTTCAACGAAGTTATCATGAGAAGCCCCACCAGGAAGAGTGCTCCTATGGTACATGCAGGAGTGATAAATGCGAACACCGGCGAGAAGAACATGGCCACGAGGAACAGTACCCCCACCACAATGGCCATCAGACCCGTCTTGGCACCTACGCTGATTCCTGTACTGGATTCGATGAAAGATGATACGGTAGAAGTTCCTGCGAATGCGCCGAACACCGTAGCAATCGCATCGACGTTCAGGGCCTTCTCGTAACCATCCATGTTCCCTTCGTCATCAGAGAGTCCGGCGGTACGGCCGAGGCCCAACAGGGTACCTGTGGTGTCGAACATATCGATGATGACCAATGACAGCGTGGAGACGATTAGTGATGCGAACAAGGTGTCCGGTATCTCCCCGATATCTACGAACAGCTGTCCGAACAGGCCGAAATCAGGCATGGCTATGACATCATTGAGGGCCGCTGCCCCGACACCAGGGACCAGCTGGCTTCCGTTTATGACTGTATCCCAATCGAAGAATGCTCCTCCTATGACTCCGATGATGATGGTCAGCACCATACCGATGGGCACCGCCGCCCATATGTCCCTCGCCCAGAGGAAAAGGGTGATGACTATGCAGACGATGGCGATGTTGGTTCCAGGCGTCGAAAGGTTACCCAGACTCAGAGCGGTACCATCCCCGTGGACGATTATACCTGTGTTGAACAATCCGAGGACGACGATGAAGAATCCGATACCGGCCGTGATCGCGAGTTTCATCACGGGCGGTATGCTCTTGAGGACTTGGATCCTGAAACCTGTGACGGTCAGCAGGAAGAAGATTATTCCCGACAGCAGGACGATGAACAACGCCTGCGTGTAGGTGAATCCCATAGCCATGACGATGGTATATGACAGGAATGCGTTGATGCCCATTCCCGGTGCAAGAGCGACAGGGAAATTCGCATAGATCCCCATCAGCAGACATGATACCGCGGAGGCCAGGGCCGTGGCGGTTACTAGCTGTCCGAAGAGCTCGGGTCCCGTCGCTGCGGATAGGATCGCGGGATTCACAGCAAGTATGTAGGACATCGCGAGGAAAGTGATGATTCCTCCCCTGATCTCTGTTCTAACGTCTGATCCCCTTTCCGTTATGTGGAAGATGCGATCTATGGTCGCAGCGAAGTCTGCCATGGTCAGTGTACGTGAGTCTGGGATAAAAATACCCATTGCCCCACGGTTCTGCCAGATGAACCAATAATGCAATCGTCAACCCCATATACCATTAGTTTGATTGACCGTGTATGGAGATACCTGCATTCTTTGCATCATACGAAAGCGGCGAGATGTTGGTATCGGACGGTCGTTTCTCGTCCGTTGAGCCCAAGAAGGGCCGCAGAACATACCCTTTCACCAGAAAGGTATCCGAATGCCTCCCATCATCACAAAGACCTCCTGTCGTGATCATAGACTGCAACAGCTTCGAAGAGAGGGAGTTCACCGGGGATGTGATGAAGCATCTGAAATTACAGGGCACAGAGATATGGTTCTTCACCTACATCGAGACCGTGGAGGATGTCTTCGACGCATTCAACAAGGATGCTTCACTGGTGTTCGCACCGTATCACTTCATCGCCAACGATTCGGAACTAAGGGACATCTGCAATGTTTCCGATTCAGTGGTCCCCGTGGTCTTCGTCCACAGAGGAAAGGCCGTACTTCCCGGAGGGAGACAGGATGATGTCCTGAATGTGCTGGACAAACTGGTCAGCATAGGATACTACAGGAACTGCGTCCTGGACATGGAGGGAAGTCTTGACGGTTACACCTGGTCCGTCATAAACGATGATTACCCTTCCACGATCCCGTTCATGGACCGTCCCGACGGCATGGAGAGTTTCTCCAACGTCATCGCACCTTATCTTATATGATCGCAGAGAGGAAGTTCTCTACCCTCTCCTTGACATCATCTATTCCGGAATCGGTATCCGATATCTGGAGCGAACCGCGGTATTCCATACCGGTCGTTATGCAGAATGCCTTGATGATCCTCTCGGTGTACTCGAAGTTGGGCTGTTTGCTGCCGCCGCACATCAGCGAGATGCAGTAATCCGGATGACCGAGCTCCGCATTGCCCCAGAACGGCTGGAAACGGTCCATCACGGTCTTGAGTATGGATGAGGGTCCGCTGAAGTGTATCGGGGTGGAGAGGATCAGGAGATCGGCCTGTGAGAAAGAATCGTATATCTCGGACATATCGTCGTTTATGATGCACCCGTCATGCTCGCAAGAACCGCAGTCCCTGCAATGGGCTATGCTCAACTCGGAGGGCAAGAAAAGTTCAACGGAATGCCCCCTGGACCTGAACAACTCCATGGCAGAATTGCACATGCGCATGGTCACTCCCTCTTCGTCGGCCGATCCGCAGATTATCGATACCCTCATTAGGAACCCTCTTCGATCCTGAACGAATCATGGACTGCTGTTGAACGTATATAATGGCTGACCGTGACGGCGGTATCCTGGCTATAGCGCTGGAAACCGAACCATTCCTTTTAAGAATGTTACACAATAACGGTTCAGTGATTACAAGATGTCAAATGAGTTCCTGAAGGAGAAGATGGTCGTATTCCCGCGCAACGTCATAGCCGGGCATGATGTGCTC
>JAFUHJ010000033.1 GCA_017468935.1 Candidatus Methanomethylophilaceae archaeon | reverse complement strand
TCAAGAAGGGAATGACACTGTACGTCTCCGGAATGCCCGCACCCCAGCGTGTCCAGACCGTCGCTCTGATGGTCGGAGCTGACAGGACACCCATCGAGGAGTGTAAGGCCGGAAACATCGTCGCCGTCACAGGACTCAAGGATGCCATCGCGGGATCCACAGTCTCCACGCTGAAGGACATGGAGCCCTTCGAGAAGATGACTCACTACTCAGAGCCCGTCATCACCAAGGCCATCGAGGCCAAGAGCATGGCGGACCTGCCCAAGCTGGTCGAGGTCCTGAGGGTCATCGCAAAGGCTGACCCCTCGCTAAGCATCGAGATCAACAACGAGACCGGAGAGCACCTCATGTCCGGAATGGGAGAGCTGCACCTGGAGATCACCGAGTACAGGATCGTCAACGAACAGGGTGTCGAGATCGTCTCGTCCCCTCCGATCGTCGTGTACCAGGAGTCCGTCAAGGGAGCCAACCCCACCGAGTTCGAGGGTAAGTCACCCAACAAGCACAACAAGTTCTACTTCATCGTAGAGCCTCTCGAGGAGGGCGTCAAGGAGGCCATCCGCAAGGGAGAGATCGATACAGAAGCAAAGATCAAGGATCCCAAGGAGCTCGCCAAGAAGCTCGTAGAGTGCGGAATGGATGTCGACGAGGCCAAGGGCGTCGTCGCCTTCAAGAACAACAACGTGCTCATCGACTGCACCAAAGGTATCCAGTACCTGCACGAGACAATGGAGCTTGTGAAGCAGTCCTTCGAAGAGGCAATGATGAGAGGACCTCTCGCGAACGAGAAGGTCGCCGGACTGAAGGTCAAACTCATGGACGCAAAACTCCACGAGGATACGATCCACAGAGGACCCGCACAGATCATCCCTGCAGTAAGGGACGGTATCTACGGAGCAATGTGCCAGGCAGGAAGAATCCTGCTCGAGCCCATGCAGAGGGTCTTCATCAGCGTTCCCCCGGACTACATGGGAGGAGCCGTCAACCTGATCAACCAGCGCCGCGGTACCATCCTCGAGATGGGACAGGACGGAGCCGATTCGACCGTGACAGCAATCTGTCCTGTCGCCGACATGTTCGGATTCTCATCCGATATCCGTGGAAGCACACAGGGACGTGCCATCTGGTCCATCGAGAACGCTGGATTCGAGAAGCTCATGCCCGATCTGCAGAAGAAGGTCGTCACAGAGATCAGGACCCGTAAGGGACTCAACCCCGAACCCTACGACGACAAGTACTACTCAGGGCTCTAAACCTTTTAATATGAAACTAGTTTACGCATAATATAAGATTCCATTGGAGGAACAAATATGGCAGAGAAAGAACACATGAATCTGGTCATCATCGGACACGTCGACCACGGAAAATCCACTCTGACAGGAAGGATCCTGCTCGAGACAGGAGCTATCGACCCCCACCTTGTCGAGAAGTACAAGAAGGAAGCAGAGGAGAAGGGAAAGGGATCCTTCTACTTCGCATGGGTCATGGATGGACTCAAAGAGGAGAGGGAGAGAGGAGTTACTATCGATGTCGCTCACAAGAAGTTCTACACAGACAAGTACTACTTCACCGTCATCGACGCTCCCGGACACCGTGACTTCGTCAAGAACATGATCACCGGAACATCCCAGGCAGATGCAGCAATCATCACCTGTTCCGCTATCGAGGGACCCCAGGCTCAGACAAAGGAGCACGTCTTCCTCGCAACCACACTCGGTGTCAAGCAGATCATCGTCGCCATCAACAAGATGGATGCAGTCAAGTACGACGAGGCAAAGTACAACGAGGCCAAAGAGGCAATGACCAAGCTGATGAAGATGGTCGGTGTCAAGACAGATGAGGTCCCCTTCATCCCCGTATCCGCATACGAGGGAGACAACATCAAGGTCGCATCACCCAACACCCCCTGGTACAAGGGACCCACACTCATCGCAGCACTCGACAACCTCAAGGTTCCCGAGAAGCACACAGAGAAGCCCCTCAGGCTGCCCGTTCAGGATGTCTACACCATCACCGGTATCGGAACCGTTCCTGTCGGACGTGTCGAGACCGGTATCCTCAAGCCCAACATGGATGTCATCTTCAACCCCTCCAACGTGAAGGGAAAGATCAAGACAATCGAGATGCACCACGAGCAGCTGCCCCAGGCAGTCCCCGGAGACAACGTTGGATTCAACGTCGGTGGAGTCGCAAAGAACGACATCAAGAGGGGAGACGTTGCCGGACCTATCGACAACCCTCCGTCCGTCGCAAAGACATTCACAGCTCAGATCGTCGTCCTGAACCACCCCTCCGTCATCACAGTCGGATACACACCCGTGTTCCACTGCCACACCACCCAGACCGCATGCAGGTTCGTTGAGCTCATCAAGACCATCGACCCCAAGTCTGGACAGGCAAAGCAGGAGCACCCCGACTTCCTGAAGACCGGAGACATCGCAGTCGTCAAGGTCGAGCCCACAAAGCCCATGGTCGTCGAGACAGCAAAGGAGTTCCCCCCTCTCGGAAGGTTCGCCATCCGTGACATGGGACAGACCGTCGCTGCCGGAATGTGCATTGAAGTCCAAAAGGCTTGAAAGTGATTCCGATGTCACAGCGCGCAAGAATCTCTCTCAGCGGAACCGACCCCGCAAAGGTCGACAGTGTCTGCGCACAGATCAAAGGGATCTCCCAGAGGACTGGCGTCGACATCCGTGGCCCCGTACCGCTTCCTACGAAGAAGCTGAAGGTTCCCTGCAGGAAATCTCCTGACGGAGAGGGAAGCGAGACTTGGGATCGCTGGGAGATGCGCATTCACAAGAGACTCATCGATCTGGACGCCGACGAGCGTGCCCTCAGGCAACTCATGAGGATCCAGGTGCCCGATGGAGTCAACATTGAGATTGTGCTCCGCAGTGCTTGAATAAACCTTTACGAGGGGGTCCTCCCCCTCATTACCTTTTTCTTTCCTCTCTTATCGATTGCCTTCCCCTTTTTCGGGAAACAGTCCTTTGGCCAGTGACCATAATCTTTATATCCATTGGTAAAATAAGGGGATTTACTGGGCAGTTAGATCAGCTGGAAGATCGCCTGCTTTGCAAGCAGGAGGTCGTGGGTTCAAATCCCACACTGTCCACCATCTAATTCTAAATATCGTCTAGCGGTCATTCACTATTGCTAGATTCTTTATACACTGTTGTCGTCCCGCCTCTCAGAGAGAGGTCTGGCTATTATGTTGGACCCTTTCTTTTGGTGCATATAATGGCCTCTTCGGTAGAGAACCG
>JAFUHJ010000032.1 GCA_017468935.1 Candidatus Methanomethylophilaceae archaeon | reverse complement strand
GATATGCACCGTACGATTAGTATAAGAAGTTACGACGGGGGCCTCCGAAAGTGGAACCGAAAACAACACCACCCAGATACTCATTTTCCACTTTCGGTTTCAATGCCTAAGAACCCTAGAAAATATTGGAAAATCATCAAATCGTTAAAGAAACCGAGGGTTTCCTCAAAGCTGAGTTGTGGTAAAACCTATTATTCGGTAGAAAGTTCGGGGTTCATGCGCACTTCACATGCAGTTACTATCGCTGCCATCGCGGTGCTGGTCGTTCTCATCGGTTCATTCATCGTATCGGTCAACAACGATGAGAGTGGCGACGGATCCTTTGTCATCCTCCACTCCAACGACACGCATTGCTACCTTGGCGATGACGGCAATCTCGGATTCGCCACATTGAAATCCTTGAAAGTAGAGAAACAATCCGAGAGCAACGCGGTATTCGTATTTGATGCAGGGGATTTCCTGCAAGGTAACGTATACGGTACCCTCACTGAAGGTATTGCCCCCGTAATGGTCATGAACCAGGTCGGTTACGATCTCGGTGTTCCGGGCAACCACGAATTCGATTTTACCCTTCCTGTCCTCAAGGAAAGGACCTCACAGCTCAACTACCCCATCATCTGCTCCAACCTTGTCGATAATTCCACAGGAGAGAGCGTCTTCGAGGAATACAAGATCCTGAAGAAGGGAGGGGTCACGCTCGGATGCTTCGGACTCCTGACCGACCAGACTGCCACGACCACCAAGAAGGGCAACATGGGCGACGCTGTGGTCACCGACCCGATCGAGGCCGCGGAAAGGATGGTATCATTCCTCCAGACCAAGGGCGTGGACTATATCGTCTGCATCGGACACCTCGGCGTGGATAAGAACAGGGGAATAACCTCGGACCAGGTATGCAACAGGGTCCCCGGGATCGACATCTTCATCGACGGCCACAGCCACACGGAGATGGAGGACGGTAAGGTCTGCGACGGCAGTATAGAGCTACTCCCAAGCGACACCATCATCGCAAGCACCGGATGCTACTGTAAGGCGTTCGGAGTCATCAACGTCGACAAGGAAGGGGACATCTCCGCCAAACTCTACCGCGGAGAGAAGAGAGAGGATGCCAAGATCGACAGCATCGTGGCCGGTATCCACAAGGAGATCGACGAGAAGTTGGGCGTCAAGATCGGCTCGACGACCATAACACTCGACGGTGTCAAGGAGAATGTCAGGACACATGAGACGAACCTCGGTGACCTGATCGCTGACAGCATGCGTTCGGCCACGGGAACGGACATCGCGATCGTCAACGGAGGGGGCATCCGTACCTCGATCAATGAAGGGGACATCACCCTGAAGGACGTCTACTCGGTCATGCCGTTCCAGAACGACCTGTGCACCCTGACCGTTACCGGAGATAACATCTACACGGCCATGGAGTATTCCTATTCCAAGTACGATGCCCCCTTCGGAGGATTCCTGCAGATATCTGGAATGACAGTCACGTACGATGCATCGAAGGCGGCCGGATCCAGGATCGTCTCCATCACCGTGAACGGAGAGGAGATGGACCGCTCGGCCTCATACACCCTCACCACCTCAGACTTCATCACCAACGGAGGGGACGGTCATGTCGCATTCATGAACATCCCCACACAGAACGTCGGATTCGATACGGCCATCCTCGGCGATTACATCAAGGAACTCGGCACGATAGATGAATCGACGATCCAAGGCGGAAGACTGATTAGCGTCTGAGGATCATACAAGTTCAGAAGGGGCAGAACATGGAATTCCAAGTAATAGGCATGAGAGGCGATGCGCCTTTCGATGAGATGGTCAACCATTTCACCTCCATGGGAGGGGATGTCGTGCTGATGGATCCGGACATGGTGGCAGGGAAGGACCATATCCTTTCCGCCGCCACACATGCGGAGAGGGCCTTCTCCGAAGGCACGAACCGTTCCAAGACGGTACTTACCGAGATAATCCTGTATGCGGCCTGGGAGAGACAGATCTCCAAGGCACTGGCCAAGATGAAACCCAAGGAGGGCAGGAACGAGTACGTCGCCCTCCTGATCGATATCGACGACCCGAGACTGGATGCTATAGGTATGACCAGGGACGATTCCCTCATCGATGCCACGGACCTTAAGGCCGAGAGACTCGGACTGAAGAAGGGTGCGGTATCCTACGAGGATCAGGCTATCGAGAACGTCGCACTGGTCGAACTTCTGAAGAACTGATAAACACTGGGGAGGGGTCTCCCCCTCCCATTTTATGGTTTCACTCGCACGGTACGAACTTGTAACCGTAGCGGATGATCCCCGACTCACCGTCGGTACTGAGCTTCCTGAGGACGGCCTTCACGGGCATTCCGATCTGGACCTTGTCGAACTCCACATCCACCAGCTGTGCCGTGATCATCACACCGTCGTCGGTCTGGACCATGGCGACAACATAGGGCTTCTGGAGGTTGTTGGACTCGGGTGCCTCGTGGACGACGGAGAAGGTGAACACCTTTCCGGTCCTGCAGACGTCGTAATCCTCCATCTTGCCCATGCTCGCCCTGCGGCAGACGGGACAGAAGCTGCGACCGGGGAAGAAAATCTTTCCGCAGTTACCGCACTTGGTCCCTTTCAGGTTGTACCTTCCGGGGATCTCCCTCCATTCTCTCGCTACTCCTGCCATCAGATCGCCTCCAGGATGCTGACGGTGACGGCCGAACCGGTACCACCCACGTTCTGGGCGAGTCCGTATTTGGCACCCTTCACCTGTCTGTTGTCCGCGGTTCCCCTGAGCTGCTGGGCGATCTCGACGATCTGTGCTACTCCGGTGGCCCCTATGGGGTGCCCGCGTGCCTTGAGTCCTCCGGACGTGTTGATCGCGACCTTTCCGGAATCGTAGTGGCATTGACCTTCTAGCATGGCCTTTCCTGCCTCTCCCTTCTTGTAGAATCCGAGATCCTGCAGGGCCATGATTCCTCCGACGGAATACACGTCGTGCACCTCTGCGACATTGATATCCGCAGCGGTTATGCCGGCGGCCTGATAGGCCTTCTGAGATGCCGCAACTGTCGCACCGTATGATGTTATGTCGGGCCTCTGGAAAAGAGCGAGTGTGTCGCTGGCCTGTGCCGATGCCGCCACCTTGACGTAGTTGTCGGTGTACTTCTTGGCATCCTCGAGAGGACAGAGCACGACGGATGCGGCCCCGTCGGATATGGGTGCGGTGTCGAACATTCCAAGAGGTGTCGCAACTGGTCCGGACCTGAGCACGGTCTCTATGGGCACCGCCTTCTTGAACTGCGCGTTGGGGTTGAATGCCCCGTGGAAGTGACTGTTCACAGCAACGGATGCGATCTCCTCGCGTGTCGCTGTTCCCTCGTGGATCATCCTCTGTGCTATCATGGCGTGAAGAGAAGCGAACGTCGCTCCCATCTCCGCCTCCCACTCTGAATCCGCGGTGGCATCCATGACGGAGTTGATCGAGGCGTCGTCCAGATCGGTCATCTTCTCCGCTCCTCCGACCATCACGATGTCGTGCATACCGGATGCGACTGCCATGACTCCCTGTCTGAATGCGACCCCTCCCGATGCTCCTCCGGCCTCGACCCTCGTTGCGGGGATGTGATTGGTCGCCATTCCTGTGTAATCCGCCACCAGTGCATCTATGTGCTGCTGGTTGATGAAACGTCCTGCGGAAAGGTTACCGATGAAGACGCCGTCGATCTCGCTTCCCGAGAGGTTTGCATCCTCGATGGCCTTCGCTCCTGCTTCGATACCCAATGCCCTGAATGACTTGTTCCAGAGTTCACCGAACTTGGTGATCCCTACTCCAATGATTGCTACTTCCCTCATGATATCACTCCGGCATGACGATCTTGCCCTTGAACTTGGCATATGTTCCGTAGTCGAGGTAGATCGGGTCTGCGAGCACCTTCTCCAGGACGGGTGCCTTGTCCCTCTTGTAATTCTTCATCTCGTCCGTGACGGTTATGTCGAACGCGTCGCTTCCCGCTCCGGATCCGTACGATGTCACGAATATCCTGTCGCCGGGTTTGGCGTGGTCCAGCACATTGGCCAGTCCCAGTGGAACGGCTCCGCTGTAAGTGTTCCCGATCTCCGGTGTGAGGAGACCGTACTGGATCTGCTCGGGCGTGAATCCCAGCTGTGCGGCGACCCTTGTGGGGAACTTTCCGTTGGGCTGGTGGAACACCGCGTAATCGTAATCCTCGGGCTTGGTGCCCACGGCCTCCATCATCATCTTGGCCGCGGATGTGATGTGCCTGAAGTATGCGGGCTCTCCCGTGAACCTTCCTCCGTGCTTGGGGTAAGGCTGTCCCTCCCTCCTCCAGAAGTCGGGCGTATCTGTTGTGAAACTCAGGGTCTTGTTGATCTTGGCGATGATCTTCTCGGAACCGATCAGATATGCCGCTCCTCCTGCGGATGCGGAGTATTCGAGGGCATCCCCGGGGGCTCCCTGTGAGGTGTCCGCTCCGATGGCGACACCGTACTTCACCATTCCCGATCCGACCAGACCCATGCAGACCTGGATACCTGCCGTTCCCGCCTTGCATGCGAACTCCATGTCCGCGGCGGTCATGTTGGGTGTCGCCTCGATGGCCTCCGCGACTATGGTGGAGGTGGGCTTCACCGCATAGGGGTGGGACTCCGATCCCACATATATCGCTCCGATGTCCCTGGGGTCCACTTCGGGCACCCTTGCCATCATATTCCTTGCGGCCTCTGTTGCTATGGTGACGACGTCCTCGTCGGGTGAGGGTACGGACTTCTGATTGATCATCAGACCTTTTCCCATCCCTTTTCCGTCGACGCCCCAGATCCTTCCGATCTCCTCGGGCTTTATCCTGTACCTGGGCACGTATGCCCCGTAACTCACTATTCCGACATCCATCAGTTCTCAACCTCTTTCAGCGCTGTAAGCTTCTCTACTATCGAAGGTACCTCCAGGTCGGTTATGACCAAAGGTATCTTCTCCAGACTCGCGAGTTTAACCGCAAGCGGGTCAACCGCGTCGGGTTTCTGATAAACCACCACCGCCGGTGTCAGCGGGTGCGCACGGATGGCTATCATCGGGGAACGACCGAAGTGGACGTTCGTGAAGATCAGAGCCCTCTCGATGTTCCATCCGTACATCTTCATATAATCCTCGGAACTCAAGCTGAGGATGGCCTTCACGGAATCCACGATCGTGTAACCGTACACGACCTTGGACGGCACCTGCTCGGGATTCAGGTCCTTCCCCCCGATACTGGTGATGAAGGTGTTCATATCCACTCCCACAGGGAATTCGTCAGAGGCCAGGATGCAGTCCAGCTTGTATTCAGGTATGTACTTGGATAAAACCGGCGAACCCCTCTCCTCATCCAATTTGATGAACGACTCCACCATCTTCTTGATGATGGCGACACCGGGGGATTTCCTCCTGCCGGACTCGTAGTCGCTCACGACGGAGTGGGAGATGCCCATGCTGTCAGCGAGCTGATGCTGCGACAGTCCGAACTCCTCCCTCCATTTCCTTATGGTCTTCCCTGGGTCAGGAGACAGCGTGATCTCTCCCGCTATCTTCTGCTTGAATTCTTCAACCATGTACCAGGGTAGCCAGGGAGCGTATATAATTGTGACGTATTTCGAATTCGTCAATCGACGTCTTAATACCTCTGACCCAATCTCCTACATTTTATTATACAGACGCGGGATAGGGAATTCAGAGGTAAAGCATGACCGACATCGGAGAATGCATGAAGACGATCAGCACCCAAGAGGGAGAGATCGGGATCTACAGTTTGAAGGAGCTCGAGGCCAAAGGTATCATCAAGGACCTTTCCAAGATGCCCTATTCCATCAAGGTACTGGTGGAATCCATGCTCAGACAGAGGGACGGCAACATCATCACGGACGAGGACGTCCTCACCGCCGCATCATGGAATCCCAAGGAGAACACCGACAGGGACATCCCCTGGATCCCCGCAAGGGTGCTCCTGCAGGACCTTACCGGAGGAGCGGCCATCACCGATCTGGCATCCATGAGGAACGCTGTGGAGGCCATGGGCAAGGACCCCGAACTGATCAACCCCATGATACCTGTCGACCTGGTCATCGACCATTCTGTCAACACCGATTATGCCGGAAGGGATGATGCCCAAGAGCTCAACGAGCAGCTGGATTTCCAGAGGAACAAGGAGAGGTACGCGCTCTTCAAGTGGGCACAGGGTTCGCTGAAGAACTTCCGTGCAGTCCCTCCGGGGAACGGTATCTGCCACCAGGTCAACCTGGAATACCTCTCGCCGCTGGTCCATGTCAAAGAGAAGGATGGCAGGAGGATCGCATATCCCGATTCATGCTTCGGAACCGATTCCCACACTACACAGATCGACGGACTCGGAGTCGTCGGATGGGGAGTCGGCGGTATCGAGGCGGAAGCGGTCATGGTCGGACAGCCCAGCTACATGAAGCTGCCCGATGTCATCGGATTCAAACTCATCGGCAAGCTCGGTCCCGGGATCACCGCCACCGATCTTGTCCTCACAGTCGTCCAGATGCTCAGGAAGAAGGGGGTCGTAGGGAAGTTCGTGGAGTTCTTCGGACCCGGATACAAGAACCTCTGCCTTGCGGACAGGGCGACCATCGCCAACATGGGTCCCGAGTACGGGGCCACCATGGGATACTTCCCCGTGGACGAGAAGACCATCGAGTACCTGAGGCTCAGCGGAAGGGACGAGAAGCACATCGACACCATCGAGAGGTACATGAAGGAACAGACGATGTGGTACGACGGAGAACCCGAGTACACCGATACCCTCGAGCTGGACCTATCCACCGTGCAGCCTTGCCTTGCGGGACACAAGAGACCCCAGGACAGGATCCTCCTCTCCGAGATGAAGGAGAAGTTCGCCGAGACCCTCAAGGCCCTCGGAGTAGAGGAGCAGAGGAAGCCTTTCTCCGACCAGCTCGGCGACGGTTCATTGGTCATCGCTTCCATCACATCCTGTACCAACACGGCGAACCCCTCGGTGATGATCGCTGCCGGACTCGTGGCAAAGAAAGCCGCAGAGCTCGGACTCAAGCCCAAGGAGTACGTCAAGACATCACTCGCACCCGGATCCAGAGTGGTCACGGAGTATCTGAAGAACTCCGGACTCCTCCCGTACATGGAGAAACTGGGATTCCAGGTCTGCGGATACGGATGCATGACATGCATCGGTAACAGCGGTCCGCTCTCCGACAGGGTCAGCAATTCCATCAAGGCCAACGACCTGGCCGTCGCGGCCATCGCATCCAGCAACAGGAACTTCGAGGGACGTATCCACCCCCTCGTCAAGGCCAACTACCTCGCATCCCCTCCTCTCGTCGTTGCCTTCGCCATCGCGGGAAGGGTCGACATCGACATGGACAAGGAGCCTCTTGCCACAGTTAACGGCAAGGATGTGTTCCTCAAGGACATCTGGCCCTCGGACGAGGAAATCCAGGAGATCACCGACAAGTACGTCACAAGGGAGACCTACATCTCGAAGTACAACGATATCTTCAAGGGATCCGCCAGATGGGATGCGGTCGAATGCAGCGATTCGCCCCTCTTCAACTGGGACGAGGATTCCACATACATCAGGAACCCTCCGTTCTTCGATGACATATTCGAAGAGCCTGAGATCAAGGACCTCAAGAGGGCGAGGGTGCTCGCCAAACACGG
>JAFUHJ010000031.1 GCA_017468935.1 Candidatus Methanomethylophilaceae archaeon | reverse complement strand
GTTCTACAAGGCCAAGGCCCTCGAGGACAAGTTCGGTGTGAAGGCATTGGAGAATGTCGAGTATGCACTCGCATCCCACAAGTACATACTCAACGCCGCACCAGCCATATTCCCGGGAAGGCTCATCCAGGAAGGCGCAGTTATCTCCACGCCCGGAGTACCTCACTATTTCGATGAGGAGGGAAGGAAGAAGGCCAAGGCGATCATCCACGATCCTCTTGAGATCGGTACCGCAATGATGGCCGTGAACAGTGCGCTGTTCTCAATGCGCTGACTTCTCCATACCATCCTTGATGCATTTCTCTATCTCAAGGAGAAGTTTGGCAACCTCATGCCCGTTCGGGGTCAGTTCCACCCAGATCGCCCTGGTGACCCTGTCCTTCTCCTCGAAGAGCAGGCCCAGCTGTTCCAGGATATTCAGCTTCTGAGGCATCCTGTCGTTGTTGGCCACGTTGTCGTAAAGACCGGTCCTGCTGCTCCTGCCTCCCACATTCTCGAGATAGATCAGGATGGCTATCAGATGCTTCTCCCCCAGGTTGAGAACGTAGTATTCCATGGTCACTGATTCCCATTCCAAATTTTAAAAGAAGCATCACGTTTGACGAATCATGTCATGAAATTAGAAAACATGTTATACTCAGTTACCTTCGAATCATCCCGATAGCATGGGAATGATAGGCCTGGCCTGGGTGATCTTCGGGGGTTTCCTCGAACCTCTATGGGTTATAGGGCTCAAGAAATACAGCGAGAAGAAATCCAAACTCGTACTTCTCATTACGATCATTCTGATGTACATCAGCCCCATGTGCATAGCATTCGGTATGCAGGACGGTATGTCCGTCGGTGTCGCCTATTCCATATGGACGGGCCTCGGAGCGGTGTTCTCCGTTGCCGCAGGATTCTTCCTCTTCAAGGAGAGGATGGACCGTCTCAAGATAATCTTCATCATGATGATCATCATCGGTGTGGTCGGATTGGAACTCTCGGCGGTGGTAATGTGAACAAACTGTGGATCTACATCTTCATAGGCGGATTGTTCGAGACCGCCTGGGCAACTACGATGAGTCTGTCCAACAAATTCTCCGATCCGTTCTGGACGGTCGTGACCCTGCTCATCCTGCCGATAAGCGTCATATTCCTGTACAAGGCATTGAACGGAGGTCTTCCTACCGGAGCATCCTATGCGGTGTGGGTAGGTATCGGTGCTATCGGAGCGGTCATCGTGAGTATAATCCAGGGAGATGTCCCGAACCTCATGGGATTCTTCTTCCTGGCAGTGCTCATAGGCGGAGTCATTGGATTGAACCTTGTCTCTGAGTGAATCAAGCGGGCGTTAAATTGACAAAATCTGCAAAAAGACGCCCGTCAAATTGACAAAATCTGCAAAAAGACGCCCGTCAAATTGACAAAATCTGCAAAAAGACGCCCGTCAAATTGCAGATTTTTATATCTGGGCGTAAATGAAAATTTATGTTCAAGAGAAAGGTCTATGATGAATTGATGGACTGGAAGCAGAACGGTAGGAAGCCCCTACTCGTCTACGGACAGCGTCAGGTAGCCAAGACATGTTTTCTTGAGGTGATATAATGAAGGTCGAAGCGATATATGGCGGCAGGAAGGCACCTATCGTCGTACAGAATACTGTCCAGGGAGAGGGAATGGAGATCTACGATCTTGTGAGACAATCCACGTACAAGGACTTCACGTTCCTCAGCATAGGCGGCATAGATTGGAATCACGACATGTCACCATGGGAGGCCCCTCCGATGTTCCCGAAAGACGAAGGATTCACCGCTGGTGCCGATGACCATCTGGAAAGGATCACCGGGGAGATACTCCCGAAGATCATCGAGGAGCACGACCTCGAACCCGAGTACATGATGCTCTCAGGATATTCGCTCGCAGGACTTTTCGCCATATACTCGATGTACCGCACCGATATGTTCTCCCGTATAGTCAGCGCATCGGGATCAATGTGGTTCCCCGGTCTGATGGATTTCGTCAGAGATAATTCCCTGATGAGGAGACCGGATGTACTGTATCTGTCACTGGGGGACAGGGAGGCCAGGACACGGAATCCCGTCCTGGGCAAGGTGCAGGAGAACACAGAACAACTTGCAAAACTGTACTCGGATATGGGCATCGATACAAGGTTCGAACTCAACCCTGGCAACCACTTCATGGACCCGGAGGGAAGGATGGCCAAGGGGATAGCCTACGCACTGTCCCGTTAACCGCCATTCGGTTCCGTCCTTTCCTTTTTATACCTTTATTATAAGTACGGCCACGAGGACAATGACGCTCAGACTAGGAGTACCGAATAAGGGCAGGCTCAACGAGAGGGCCATCGAACTCCTCGTCAGGTCGGGTATCGATCTGGGCGAGGACATCGGCAGAAGGCTCTATCTCAAGGCCAAGAACCAGGACATCGAGGTCATCTTCGTGAGGGCACAGGATGTGCCCGTGTTCATAGCCGAAGGTGCGATCGACATGGGGATAACCGGTATCGACGAGACCGCCGAATCAGGCAGGGATCTCGAGAGGATACTCGACCTTCAGTTCGGATACTGCCATCTGGCAGTCGCGGTCCCTGAGGAATCAGGCATAACCGATGCATCGCAGATCCCCGACGGAAGCAGGATCGCCACATCGTTCCCCAACCTCACCAGGCAGTACTTCGAGAAGCTCGGCAAGAAGGTCGATGTCATCACCGTCACCGGAGCATGCGAGATCATGCCGTACATGGGCGTATCGGATTTCATCAGCGACCTTGTATCCACCGGATCCACCCTGAAGACCAATAGGCTCAGGGAGGTAGGTTCCATCACAGAATCTCAAGCGGTCGTCATCTCGTCCAAGAAGGCACTGGAGAAGAACGGACAGGCCATCCAGGATGTTGTCGATTCATTCCAGAGCGTCATCATAGCCGAGAACAAGAAGTACATCATGGCGGACATCCCAAGATCCACTCTCGAGGAGGTCGAGAAGATCATCCCCGGAATAGGCGGACCCACCATACTCGAGATCGCAGGAAACAAGGATTACCTTGCCGTACACGCGGTCATTGACGGAAAGGATGTGTTCGAGACCATCAACAAACTGAAGAGGCTCGGAGCCAAAGGTATCCTGACGACACCCATCGAGAGACTGGTGAACTGAGATGGACCGCAACATAATGAGGGGCACCACCAGGGATTTCACCAAGTACTACAACCCCAAGCTCAACGGAGAGCTCAGGCTGGATACCAACACGAACGTCCTAGGATCCAATCCTGCGGCGGAGAAGTACCTGAAGGAGCACACATGGGACCTCAACGGATATCCCAACACCTACTCAGACGGTCTCAGGCAGGCTCTTGCCGAATTACACGGTCTGGACAGCGACAACATCATTGCAGGCAACGGTTCCGACGAGATGCTGGACGTGATCTTCAAGACATTCATGGACATGGGCGACAATTCCGTCGTACCCGTCCCTTCATATACATTATACGACTACTTCGTCAAGTTGAACGGCGGAAGGGCGATCGAGGTGGACCTCACGGATGATTTCCAGCTCGACGTAGATGCCATGGTCAAACAGGACGCTAAGGTGGCCATAATGCCGTCACCCAACAATCCCACAGGCAACTGCTTCAGGACCAAGGACATAGAGGACATCCTCTCAAGATTCAACGGGATCGTCGTTGTCGACGAGGCATACACCGAATATGCCGACGAATCGTTCATCAAGAGGGTTGAGGAGTTCGATAACCTCGTCGTAATCAGGACATTCTCCAAGGCATACGCCATGGCCGCTCTTCGTGTGGGATACGCGGTGACAAACAAGAAGCTGGCCGACATGATGATCAGTGTCAAGATCCCGTATTCGCTCAACATGGTCAGCGAAGGGGCCGCCATTGCGGCGGTGAAGGATCAGGACTTCATCAAGCGCAGTGTAGCCATGGTGAAGGAACAGCGTCCCAAGCTCGACGCGGGTCTCAGGAAGCTCGGCTTCGAGACGTTCCCTTCGGATTCCAATTTCATCCTGGCCAGGTCGCCGATAGACCACAAGGTCCTCGTGGACGGCCTAAAGGAGCGCGGAGTACTGATCCGCGACTTCGGTGCCAAGCGCAGGACCGAGAATTGCGTCAGGACCACAGTCGGTACCGAGGAGCATAACAAGTTATTGTTGGAGAAGGCCGAAGAGGTGATCTCCGGATGCCGCTGAACATCTCGATCACCGATTACGGTGTCGGTAATCTATACTCCATCCGCAGGTCCCTGGAGAGCTGCGGTGCCAACGTAAAGGTGCTCGAGGACATGAAGGACCTCAGGGATGCGGAATGCATCGTGTTCCCCGGTGTGGGCGCATTCGATGCCACCATGAAGAAGCTCCTACCCATGAGGGAGGAGATCTGCGACATGCTCAAGAACGGGACGCCCGCTCTAGGGATTTGCATAGGGATGCAGATCCTCTACGAGGGGAGCGACGAGGGAACATCCCCAGGGCTCGGCCTCTACAAAGGCAGGGTCGAGAAGCTTCCCTGCAAGATGATCCCCCACATGGGATGGAACCAGGTCAGATCCGAGGATCCGCTCCTGGAAGGTATCCCGGATAACAATTTCTACTTCGTCCATTCATACTACGGTAATCCGAAGGAGGACGGAATCACATTGGGTACCACCGAATACGAGGGTGTCGAGCTCCCGTCGTTCTTCAGGAAGTACAACACATACGGGACGCAGTTCCATCCGGAGAAGAGCAGTTCATCCGGCAGGAAGGTCCTGCAGAACTTCATATCCTTCGCGGAGGGACAGCTTTGAGGATCATACCCGCCGTCGATGTCATGGACCATCAGGTCGTTCAGCTCGTCGGAGGGAAGCCGGGAAGCCAGCAGATAGTTATGCCTGACCCGATTAAGGTCGCCCAGATGTGGGTCGACAAGGGTGCGGACTATCTCCATCTGGTGGATCTTGACGGAGCATTCGGCAAGGAGAACAACCTTGCAGTTTTCAAAAGGATCACCAAGGAGATCGGGGTCCCAACAGAGATCGGGGGAGGCATCAGGGATGTAGACACCATAGATGATCTGGTATCGGCCGGAGTGGACAGGATCATCGTCGGAACGAAGGCTGTGAAGGAACCGGATTGGCTAGCGGAGATGGCCGACCGTCATCCAGGTAAGATAGTGCTTTCCATGGA
Source organism: Candidatus Methanomethylophilaceae archaeon (assembly GCA_017468935.1). Lineage (GTDB taxonomy): Archaea > Thermoplasmatota > Thermoplasmata > Methanomassiliicoccales > Methanomethylophilaceae > Methanoprimaticola. Next base: position 7,527 of record JAFUHJ010000031.1, on the reverse strand, counting down.
CACCAAGGAGGGCAGGATCGCCATCAAAGGTTGGCAGGAATCCGCACAGATATCGATACAGGACATGTTCGACCGCATCAGGGACCTTCCTTTGGCGGCAGTCCTCAACACCAATGTGGATGTCGAAGGTCAGAGGAAAGGCATCGACGAGGACCAGGCCACAGACTTCATTTCCCGCTGTCCGACCAAGGTCATAGCCTCAGGCGGTGTTACGACATTTGACGATGCTAAAATCCTCTCGTCAGCAGGAGCTGAAGGGGCCGTCGTAGGTCTGGCCATCTACACTAACATCATAAAACCATGGGAATGGAACACTCCTTGGTATGCTTGAAACTCGTACAAGCCATTATAATGTTGTATAGATTTCTAAACTATGGTGTGATTCCAATTGAAGGTTCCATGCGAGATGATTGTCACATATATCCTGCCTACAGCCAAGGGCGCATTGGCCAGAGAACTCGTTATGCAACACGGTCTCACACAGGTCGAGGTATCACGTCTGTTCGGTGTCACCAGCGCCGCGATCTCCCAATACATCAAAGGGACCCGCGGCGGGAACGAACTGATAGACAAGAGTGCCTACAAAGAAGATTTTTACAAGTTCATCACTACGATGGCCAACGAGATCATGGCCGGTATGCAGGTCGCGGAAGCGCTCTGCAAGGTCTGCGACTATGTCAAGGAATGCGGTCTCCTCAAGGCATTGTACGTCCATGAGGGCTGCGACCCGGACAAACTCCCATTCCTGGATTGTTCCACGATCTCGAATGGCAAGAGTTGAAACGAATGAGGTCCGATTACGATAACTTCTCCCTTGTCGTCGGGAGGTTCCAGCCGCTGCACAAAGGGCACATGGATGTGATCCGCAAATGTGCGGAGGAATCGGAGCATCTGACGATCGGTATTGGAAGCGCACAGTACTCACATACGCCAGAGAACCCTTTCACCGCCGGTGAGAGGTACATGATGATAAACAAGACCCTGAGGGATGAGGGTATCGACAACTACAGCATTGTGCCCATAGAGGACCTCAACAGGTATCCCGTATGGGTCTCGCATGTTGTATCTCTGGTACCACCTTTCAAGCGGGTGTACTCCAACAATCCTCTGACAAGGCGTCTCTTCCAGGAGGCGGGATTCGAGGTCAGGGCGTCTCCGTTGTACAACAGGGAGATATTCTCTGGTACCGAGATAAGGCGCAGGATCGTCAACAACGAGGAATGGCGCTCGTTGGTGCCTTCGCCAGTGGCGGATGTGATCGATGCCATCGACGGTGTGGAGAGACTGAAGCAGATCAGCAGCGGTGTGGAGAATGCCCCGCTCTGAGATCACCGAATTGATAGATGTACTGAGGTCGAAGGGCCTCAGGATGTCTGCCGCGGAATCCTGCACCGGAGGGATGATAGGCTGCATGATGACATCTGTCCCCGGTTCTTCGGACGTGTTCCTGGGAAGCGCAGTGACCTATTCCAACGATTCCAAGGAGAAGATATTGAAGGTATCCCACCAGACGCTCCTCGACCACGGTGCGGTGAGCGAGGAGACGGCAAGGGAGATGGTGCTGGGATCGGTAGAGGCATACGGCAGCGATATCGCCGTAGCCGTCACAGGCATAGCCGGACCCGGAGGTGCGACGGATGTGAAGCCCGTAGGGCTGGTGTACATAGCGGTCGCGGACGGCCCCAGGGTCGTGGTCACCAAGAATAATTTCACAGGCGATAGGAGATCGGTCAGAGAGCAGACCGCGCTTGAAGCGTTGAGACTTGCCAAGGATATGGCGGAGGGAAGATTATGAGGTTCGAGAGGCAGATGCCCATTTTCGGAGAGGAAGGTCAGCAGAGGATAATGTCCGCAGTGGTCGGTATCATAGGATGCGGAGGATTGGGGGTCAACGTCATCACACAGCTGACGGCCGCAGGGGTATCCCATTTCATCCTATGCGACCATCAGTCGCCCGAGCTTTCAAATCTCAACCGTCAGTTCATCTATTCTGCATCGGATTACAGACCAAAATCGGTCATCTCCGCGGAGTGGATCCTCGCCCTCAATCCAAGCGCAGAGGTCCAGTCCAACGCTGAACCGCTTACGGAATCAAATTGGGACCTATTCAGCGGTTGCGACATCCTCGTGGATTGCCTGGATTCCTTCGAGACCAGGATGATCGTTTCCGATATGTCCGAGAAGATGGGCATACCGATGGTCCACGCAGGGGTATCCGGATTCAACGGTCAGATAGCGGTTTGCGTTCCGGGCAAAACGAAGAGTCTGAGGGAGATGATCGGGACGATGAAGGATCCCGAAGGTATGATCCCCACCGTAGGTGCAGGGGTATCGGTGATCGCATCCATGGAGGCCCTGGAAGTACTCAAGATCATCTCAGGTATCGGTACCGAGAACGAGGGCAAGCTGATAACCATCGATATGAAGGATTGGACCACTGATAAGGTACAGTTCTGATCCCTTTCACAACGGACCGTCGTACTTCGCGTACAGGTCCGCTATTATCTCCACCAACCTGCGTACAGAATCGCGTGTGTCGTTGGCCTTGGTGCAGAGCACACAATCGAATCTTTCGGGGCAGTCGAACCTGTTCCATTTGAATCCCTGCTCCTCCTGCATAAGGAATCCAGGTGACAGGCAGACGCCCTTGCCGGATGCCACATTCACGAGTGTGGTGTCATGATCGTTGCTGTTGAAGTATTCCACGCCTGATTGGGCGATGACACGCTTCTGAACGTCCCTCAATATGGGCGGTGATCCTCCGCCGACCATCAGCGCCCTTCCCTGGAGGTCCCTCTCATGTATCAGTTCGAGTCTGGTCAGAGGGTCATCGTCCCTTGTTATCAGGTATATGTTGCTGTCGTAGATATGATGCTCCTGGATGCCGGCGTTCTTTCCTAACGCACCTCTCTCTGAGAAGATTATGTCGATACTACCGGACAGGAACTGTCCGAAGTCCCCATAGGGGTTGAACATCGGTGTGACCGATACCTTCGGGAACTCCTTGGAGAACAACCTTATGGCTTCCGGAAGGAAGCGGAGTACGGATCTCTCGGGAAGCCCCACGGTTATGTTGTCGGCGAACCTTCCGCTGATGTTCTGACAGTGCTCTATCGTCTTTCTTAACTCCAGCCGGATACCGAACAGTGAGTTGCAGAACTGTTCCCCGGCAGGGGTCAGGGTAATCCCTCTTCCTTCCCTGCTGAAGATATTGAATCCGAGTTCGGTCTCCAGTTTCTTGATCTGATAGGACAGCGTAGGTTGTGATACCCCGAGGGATTCCGCGGCCTTGTTCATGCTCATGGTGCGGCGAACCTCGATGACATACTCTATTTGGTCGGTATCCATATAGTCTAATAACTAATCAGAATTATTTATCGATTATCGGTCTTATTTATAAAATTGTTTAATAGATATGGTTAGCTAAAGAGTATAAGATAGCGAACTTTTGGATAAAGTTCCCTCATGGTAGCGGAAATTTTGGATAAAGTTCCCTCATGGTAGCGGAAATTTTGGATAAAGTTCCCTCATGGTAGCGGAAATTTATATATGGCCAGATCAATAGATATCATCAATGGAACGTAAGATCACCTCCAAATTACTTGAGTGGAAAGGCAAGAAAGGACACAGGCCGATCGTCATAACAGGCTGTAGGCAGATAGGTAAGACCTACTCCGTTCAAGAGTTCGTGAGAGGGAACTATATTTCGTACGCATATCTGAATTTCGAGTCGAATCCTGATGCTAAGGCCCTTTTCGAAGATTCTTTGGAACCGGAGACTCTGATACCAAAAATATCGATGTATTCGAATGTCAGTCTTGTTAGGGGCGAATCAGCGATAATAATGGATGAGATACAGGCCTGCTCGGGGGCATTCTCCTCATTGAAACCCTTAGCGGATTGCGGAATCGATATCCTTTGTACTGGATCGTTCTTAGGCATCAATCTGGAGGACGACGATACAAGACTGTCACCATTAGGATACATCGAGGTCCTTAGAATGTATTCGATGGATTTTGAGGAGTTCCTCTGGGCGATGGGCTACAACAAGGATCTCATCAGTCTCGTAAAGGATTCCATTCGTTCCATAAAACCAATCGAAGGGCCATTCAACAAGATGATGCTGGATGCATTCAGGATCTACATGGTGGTAGGTGGGATGCCGGCGGCGGTCAGCAATTATGCTAACACCAGGGACTATCCGTCAACATCCAAGGTTCTGAAGGACATCAGAGATATGTTGATCAGAGACGCGGGAAGGTATTCCCGCAAGGCCGGCCGTGCGAAGATAAACGCATGTCTTGAATCGATACCGACCCAGATATCCAAGGAGAACAAGAGATTCCTGTTCAGAGATGTCGAAAAGGAGAGCAAGGCAGGCAGCAAGGTGTACGGGAATGCTCTGGATTGGATCGAGAATGCAGGCCTATCCAACAAATGTGAGAACATTACAGGATTGATACCGCCGTTGACAAGGAATGTCAGGGACAGCCATTTCAAGGTCTACATGAGCGATACAGGTATACTCATGTCGTTCATGGACGGAGTAGATGCGGCCAATGTAGCCCTCAGGGAACCTTTCTCCAACAACGGTGCGTTCGTAGAGAATGCGGTCTGCGCAGAGTTGGTAAGGAAAGGATACTCCGTGTATTATTACACCAAAGAGAACAGTAAGCTTGAGATAGATTTCGTCATTATGATGTCGGGAAGAGTGAATCTGATCGAGGTCAAGTCTGGAAAGGACATGAGATCGAAATCATTGAACACCTTATTGGCAAGGAAGGATCTGGATTGTGTGGGAATCAAGCTGACGGAATCCAATGTGATGCGTGACGATAATGGAGCGATACATCTTCCGCTTTACGCACCTTGTTTCTTTGAAGACAACAAAGTATCCGACATACATGCTTTGGATGTGGAAGGGGCCAATGCACTCTACGAGCGTCTGAAGGGCAAGTCCTCCGAACCTCAGTAAAGAAAGCGACATCGTGGATCGCCATCAGCGATGTCGTTCCCGATCCTACCTCATTCCGCATAGTTATTATGGCTCCTCGTGATTGTCCGTATCATGGAAAAAATAATGACCGGAAAGGTCAAAGAAGTCTACAAGGTGGATGACGACACACTTGAGTTCGCCTACACCAACAACATCTCGGTCTTCGATAAGATCATCCCCTCGCAGATCCCCCACAAGGGAGAGACACTCTGCAGGACTGCAAAGTACTGGTTCGGACTCCTCACCAAGGAAGGTATCAACAACCATTACATCAGCGAGCCCTCTGCCGACAGGATGAGGGTCAAGAGGGTCGACATCATCAGGGACTACAGCAAGATCGACGGTACCACCAAGAACTACCTGATCCCCTTGGAGGTCATCTGCAGATACTACGCGGCAGGATCTCTCATGGACAGGATCAAGGCTGGAAAGGTCAAGCCAGAGGACCTCGGATTCCCCGCAGATCATATCGTCAAGGATGGAGAGAAGCTCCCCAAACCGTTCATCGAGTGCACAACTAAGCTGGAGGCACACGACGAGAACCTAACCGATGAGGAGGCCAAGAAGATGGCAGGACTGTCGGACGAGGAGTTCGAGGAGATCAAGAGGACGGTCCTGAAGATAGATTCCATCATCGACAGGGAATGCAGCAAGAGAGGGCTCATCCACTGCGACGGAAAGAAGGAGTTCGCCTTCGACAAGGACAGGAAGCTGATGGTCATCGACACGTTCGGAACACTGGATGAGGACCGCTGGTGGGACGCAGACGAGTTCGCTAAGGGAAAGATAGTGCAGCTATCGAAGGAGTTCGTCCGCCAATACTACCGCGAGACCGGTTACCACAAGGCACTCTACGACGCACGCGAGAAGGGAGAGCCCGAACCGGACATACCCGCATTGCCTCAGGAGATCGTCGACCGCGTGAGCAAGCTCTACGTCGACATGTTCGAGAGGATCACCGGCGAGAAGTTCTGATCAGAACAGATCGACCAAAACCAATTTCTCCCCGAGGGGACAATCGAGGTCGCCTTCCACCTTCTGGACGGTGTACTTCTCCCCCGGGATCTTCCCTATCGGATGGCAGATGTTGTATTTCTCGCAGGAGAGGTTCCTGCATTCCGACCCCTTGTAGGTGATCTTGCTACCCTCCATCGCCTGGCGTTTCCCTACGGATGCCCTGGTACAAAGTTTCTCCACTTCCACCGCCGTAACGGAATCGCCGTCGAACTCGTGGCATTCGTGCTCCTGGAGCCTTATCTCCGTGACCTTGTATTTCGCGCCGAGCTCGAGGTTGAAGCATACCTTGTTGAATTTGCAGTCGGCGCATTCCTCGATAGGGCCCAGATAGAAGAACTCGGTACCGATCTTGGCCTGGTTCTTTCCTACCAATGTTATCTGTGCCATCAGAACACCCCTGTCCTAATGCAGATGTCCTCCACGACTTCCCTGGAGACACCGTTGTCGCCTAGTATGGTGTACCTGTCCTTCCTGATCTTGTGGGCATTAACGACAGCGTTGATGAACTCCTCGTCCGTAAGGTTGATCTCCGATGCCTTGGTGGGAGCTCCGATCTTCATCAACGCATGCTTGAGCTCCTCCCAGTCGCCTCTCTGCAGATATGTGGTGACGATCGCAGCAACCCCGCACTGTTCGCCGTGCATCGCCCTGTTGGGATACATCATGTCGATGGTGTGCGAGATCATATGCTCCGAACCACTGGTGGGCCTGGAGCTCCTGGCGATACTCATGGAGATACCGGAGACGATGATCGGCTTGATCGCAAGCCAGACGCTCTCCTCGAGAGTAGGCCTGATATAATCCGCAGCATCCATCATGGACTCCGCTGAGAAGTATGCGAAAGAGTATGCAGATCTGCTGAAGGGCTCATCCCTGAGCTCGTATGCGAGCTTCCAATCCCTGAGGGAACTGAAGTTCGACAGCACATCGGCGCATCCTGATGCCAGCATACGGTAAGGGGATTGGAAGATGATCTCCGTATCGGCGATGACCCCCATGGGTGATGCACCTTCGATGGAGATCGATCCATTGTCGGATTTGATGGATGCCCTGTTGGAAGCTATACCGTCATGTGCCGCTGATGTGGGGATGCTGATGAACGGGAGGTTGAGGTCGTTGGCCACGACCTTCGCTATGTCGATCTTACTGCCTCCGCCTATGGCCAGGATGAACGTGGAACCGTATTCCGTGATCCTCCTCTTGACTTCCTCGATGTTCTCCAAAGAGGCCTTGTCGGTATAGATCGTGTCGATGTCATATCCCTGAAGATAGTCCCTCGCCGCCCTGCCTGCGATCTTGTCGGTCCTCTCGCCGGTGATGATGGAACCCGTCTTTCCGCTGTGGATGTTCACACAGATCTCCTCGACGTTGCGGAGCACATCATGCCCGGCTATGACGTTGCGCGGGAATACGACCATCTTCTCCTTCAGGAACTCATTTGACATCTTGTAATCACTGAACCGTTATTGTGTAACATTCTTAAAAGGAATGGTTCGGTTTCCAGCGCTATAGCC
>JAFUHJ010000030.1 GCA_017468935.1 Candidatus Methanomethylophilaceae archaeon | reverse complement strand
TGAACAGCTTGTCACCCAATGTCTGGGAGAACTCCTTCGCCTCCTGTATGCTGGGGAAGTATTCCTTGCGGCGTCTACCGTCGTCCCATGTGGTCTCGACTGAGATCCTTCCTATCATATCCCTGAGCTCGTCCACGGTACCGATCGCTATCAGCTTACCGTGATCGATGATGGCGACCCTGTCGCAGAGGGTCTCAGCCTCCTCTATGTAGTGCGTGGTGAGGAATATGGTAGTCCCTTTGGAATTGAGCTTGCGGACCAGTTCCCAGAGCATGTGCCTGGAACGGGTGTCGAGACCGGCGGTGGGCTCGTCCAGAAGAAGGATCTTCGGACTGTGGATTATGGCGCCTATGATGGCAGCTTTCCTCTTCCACCCTCCCGACAGGTCCATCACCTTGTGGTCCATGAAATCCCCCAGCTCCAGGATGTCGGCCATCTCCTCGATGGTGCGATCCAGCTCCTTGGCCGGGATCTTGTGCATTATCGCGTGATGCTTGAGGTTCTGACGGACGGTCAGGTCCTTGTCGAGGGAGATGTGCTGCTGCGCGATACCGATGAGCTTCCTCGCCTCGAGATAATCTGTCTTGATGTCATGCCCGTCGATGGTCACCGAACCGGAGTCATACTTCTGGATGGTAGTGATCGTGCGTATGGACGTGGTCTTCCCGGCACCGTTGGGTCCGAGGAACCCGAATATCTCCCCTTCCTTGACATCGAAACTGATGCCGTTCACGGCCGCGAAATCGCCGAACTTCACGACCAGGTCCCTGACCTCTATTATGTTGTCCATCGGTGCCTCCTGATGTCGCTTAATGGTCTGTTCGGAGATAAGTTTGACTCATGCATCGTTGATCCCCTCCAGGTCGCTTTCAAGTTCCTCGAAGAGCCTCATCAGATCCTGCTTCATCTCGTCGTCAGCATCCCACATACCGCGATGTATCGCTTCCAACAGCCTCTGCACCACTTCCATCATGGCGTAGGGATTCGCATCCCTGAACCATTCCGCATTGTCCTTGTTGAATAGGAAGTTGTCCGCTATGGCCTTGTACTCCCAATCCTCGATTATATCCGAAGTTGCATCCCAACCGAAAACGTACTCCGCCATCTTGGAGATCTCCTGAGCACCCTTGAATCCGTGCGGTTTCAGCCCTTCGACCCACTTCGGGTTGTTGATCTTGCTGCGGAAGATGTAACGTCCTTCCTCGTCGACGGTCTTCGTCTTGATGTTAGATGTGTCCGCAGAGAATCCGATCACTGACATGGGCTGTTCTCCGCGAAGCGATTTCACGGCGGCGTTCATGCCGCCGAGATCTGTGTAGACGTCGTCGTTGTCGAACATGTCGTACTCGCGGCTGACGCTGTTCTTCACCGTGACATCCATGTTCATGAGCCTGCGCCTGAATGCCTCCGGCTTGCGCTCTCCGGATCTTCCAAGTCCGTATGCGAATTCGCCGTAGCTGCGGTAGATGTCCCCGATCTCCGACTGGTCCTTCCAGTCCGATGTCCTGATCAGGATGTTCGTACCGGAACCGTAGGAACCCGGGGCATCGCCGAATATGCGGATCATCGCATCCTCTCTGGCCTGATCCTCCGGGATGCCTTCCTCTATGGCCTCGACGATATCCTTGCGGAGGTTCGCGAGCAGATAGTTCTCCTCTTCCGATTCGTCCAGGGAAGCGACCTTCTGGACAGCACGGTCGATCATCCTGACGAGATTGGGGAACGTGTCCCTGAACAGTCCGCTGATCCTCAAAGTTACGTCGATCCTCGGCCTTCCCAGCTCCGAGACGGGGATGACCTCCAGATCCTTCACGCGTCCCGCGTAACCGGTCCATACCGGACGGATCCCCAATAACCACAGCACATATGCGGTGTCATCTCCTCCGGTCTTCATCGTGTCGGTGGCCCACATCACTATTCCGATGCTGTGCGGATATCCTCCGTGCTGGTCTATGTAGCGTTCGAGCATCTGATCGGCCATCGTCTTTCCGATCTCCCAGCTGGAATGCCACGGGATCGCGTCAGGATCTATCGAATAGAAGTTCCTTCCAGTCGGGAGTATCTGTGCCCTCCCTCTGGTGGGACATCCCGACGGACCGGGTTCCACGTATCTTCCCCGGAGTCCGGCCATCACGCTGTCGATCTCGTTGCCCATCCTCAGGAGATTGGGATGAAGTTCGTCGCAAACGAATGAGACCACTTTTACAAGATCATCCGTAGGCCCGTATTCTGACAGCAGTCCGAGACATTCCTCCTTCGAGAATCCCTTCTCTGCCATCCGTGATATCAGCGACTCCGTACGTGTCTCAACATCCTCCAGGACCTGCCCCTTCAGTCTTCCCGATGCGTCACGCTGGGATGCGTTGTTCTGGATGTCCAGGATGTCGTATCCCAATGCGTTGGCGATGGATTCGCGGAGCGACGGAATCTCTCCGTTGGGGACACGGACCAGACTGTAGATATCCTCCTCCATCCTCTTCCCTTCGGACACGTTCCCGAGGATGTGCAATCCGTCCTTGATCAGGTTCTCCTTGATGTCAACAACGTAATCGTAGAGGTCGTCGAACCTGTCATCCAATGTATCGTCATCGCACCCGGGATCGAGCTTGAGGTCGTTGTACATGTCCATCCTTGTCAGGATGTCCCTGATCTTCTGCCTGATGAATCCGAGATTCTGATCCTGCCCCTGGGCCTTGGCGTTCATGAAGTTCTGCAGGGCGCCTTCCAATTCCAGTATCTCATCGTACCCTCCGGCACGTGTCATGGTCGGGATCATATGGTCGATGATCACCGCTGCCGCACGCCTCTTGGCCTGTATGCCCTCGCCGGGATTGCCGATGACGTAAGGATAGATGTCGGGCAATGAATCCAATATGTAATCCGGGGAACAGTCCCCGCTCAATGCGACCGATTTCCCGGGCAGCCATTCCAATGTGCCGTGGGTGCCGACGTGTATCACCGCGTTGGCTCCGAAATCGTGTCTGAGCCACTTGTAGTATGCGTAATACTGATGCGGATGTATGGTGTTGGGATCGTGATAGTTCGCCTGTATGTCCCTTCCCCTGTCCGGCTGGAAGCCGACGATGATGTTCCCGAACACCGTGCCTGGTACGATGATGTCCTTTCCGACAGAGTAATGGTCCCCGGGAGGCTTGCCCCAATCGTTCTTGAGACGTTCCCTGATCCTCTCAGATAACTGTTGATACCATTCGTCGTACTGCTCCGGAGGAATGAGATCCACCGAACGTTTCCTGACCTCCTCCTGCGATATCCAATCGGAATCATTGGTGAGGCCAGAGAGCATGATGTCGACCAGTTCCTTCGGAGTGTCCGGTATCGAATCTCCGACGTCGTAACCGTCGGCCCTCATCCTGTGGAGGATGTTCACAACGCTCGCGAATGTATCCAATCCAGCGGCTCCTCCGGCATCCGCGTTCTTCGGCGGATACTGGTAGAGGAGGATCGCCACCTTCCTGTCCTTGTTCTCGATATGACGGAGCTTCGCCCACATGACCGCCATGTCGGCTATGCGCAAGGCCCTGTCCGTAATGGAATGATAATAGCGGGAACCCTTCTCGGTGACCTCGGTGCTCGAACTAGGGACGGTGATGATCTGTCCGTCGAACTCCGGATGCACCACGTCGTAAGCGATCTCCGCCGGGATCAACCCCTCCAGATGATCACGCCAGTGCTCCTCGGTGCTGACCATAGTCATGGCTTGCAGAACAGGTACACCATAGTCCATGAAGAAGTTGTCATCGCATACCTGGTCCCCCGTACCTGGAGTAGCTATCAGAGTCTGGCTGAAGCTCATGGTGTTGATGATGGCATCCAGCACCGGTTCCCCGTCAATGGTCATATCCTCGCGGAGGATCCTCTTGATGCCTTTGGAACCGTCTATCTTCCCCTCTGAAGTGTTGAAGAACATCGCTATGGGATTCGCTCCCAGCGATTCCACGGCCTTGATCAGTCCGTCCACGTTGTCCAGGTTGCCTGTGACCCACTGCTTCTGATAGAAGAATATCCCGATGTTAGGTCTGGACATGTCCAGTTCTGAGAGATAATCTTGGAACGAACACACCTCACGTCCGGGATAGTACACGCCCTCTGTCCTGGGGCGTATCGGCGGATCTATCTCCAGATCTAGTCCGTCGAACCTGTTCAACGCCCATTTGATCAATGAGATGAAATTCCCGTCGCCTCCGAGGACCGCATATCTCATCACGAGATCGTATTCGTCATCCGTTCCCAGGAAGTAATCCCTGAACGCCTCCGTGACGCAGTCGTCGGTACAGCTAAGATGCATGCAGACGTGATGCATCTGCAATGCATTGGTGATCTTGTCGAACTTCTTGCAGTATGATGTGTCCCCATGTACCTTTATCGTGACGAAATCCGCTCCGGAGATGAACTCCACGGCTTCGGCCAGGAACAACGGATCCTCGTCCAGGTCGGTGTTGTCGAAGTTGCGGTACTCTATGTCGTATCCCATTCCGCGGACTTCCTCGACGGCCTTGTTCATCAGGAAGCTGTCCATCGTTCCGATAGAGATGTTGACGTACCTCATGACATCACCTTCAGCGAATCACCGCTCTGACGCTCTCCGCCAGACGGTCGGCGTTCAGATCCTCCAATCTGAAATATGTGCCTCCAAGCGCCTGGGCCAGCTTCTCCGCGTTGTCGAATCTGATGAATCCTGCGCTGGCATCGATGACGACCCATCTCACCTGGGGTATGGCCATGTCCTCTGCCAGCTTCAGCACCTCATCGTTGGCGTTGATGCCTTCCTGAAGAGGGACATTAGCACGCCCGTCGGTTATCAGGACGATGTAGCACATCTCTCCCACATGTGAGCGTGAATAGGACGTCATGTACTCGTTCACCGTGACCAATGCCTCGGACAGAGGTGTCTTCCCTCCGGTCGGCATCTCCTCCAGTTTCCTATAGCTATACTCAACGGATCTCGTCGGGGGAAGGACCAGTTCGGCGGAATCGCGCCTGAAGGCCATCATGCCTATCCTGTCCCTCTTGACGTAACTGTCCCTGAGCATCGAGAGAACTGCTCCTTTCACTGCGGACATCCTCTTCCTCACTCCGAGTGAACCGCTGGCATCCACCAGGAAGAGTATCGTGCATCCTGCGCGCATCTCGCGCACCTTCTCCCTGACATCCTGCTTCTGGATATTGATAGCTAATCCGGAATGGTCCCTCGACCTCTGATACGGAGCAGCCGCCCTGACGGTGGCGTCGAATGCGATGTCATGCGTCCTGTCTGATGGTATCCTGGACCTTGCGTAGCGGCCCGATGAGTTAGAGCTCTCCACCATCATCCTCCTGCCCTTCTTGGCGGAGGTCTTGGAGACCTTCCTCCTCCCGTCATTGAGGTAATCTATCACTCTGAACTGGTCGCCGATCTCGAATACCATGTCATCCAGGAGCTGCTGGAAATCCATGTCCGGCGGAGGTTCCCGATCCTGATCCTCATTGCTCTCGGGTTCCTGCTCCTGTTGCTGCTGTTCCTGCTGTTGTTCCTCGTTCTCCTGGGGCTCCTGGTCGTCCTCTTCGGGTTCTTCAGGTCTCGGAGGTTCCTGAGGCTGCTCCTGGGTGTAGTTCCTGCGGTGTGCGAGGCAGAGCATCGCGGCCTCCTCAACATCCTTCCTCATCACCTCGTCGCGGCCGTTCAGTGCCGCCAACGCCTTGGCGGTATTGATCATAGCGATGTCCCCGCGGTGACCGTCGGCAAGGACCTTCACCGTGAGTTCCACGGATACTCCAATGAGGTCGTCGGTCATAGTGACCAAAGGGAGGATCTTCTTGGAACGGTCGAGGTTCGCTTTTAGAGTATCCTCTTCTTCCCTGAACTTCTCTATGAAACCTGCCGGATCCTTCTGGAAATCGGCGTTGCGACGGAGTATCTCCGCCCTCTTGTCCTCCTCGTCGGGGAATGAAGCGTAAGCGCACAGGTCGAACCTGTCCAATATGTGGGAGCTGACATCAGAATCGGAGGGATTCATCGTTGCGATGAGAACGGTATCCACACAATATTCAGCGGACACCCCTTCCCTCTCGACAACGACCCTTCCGTCTAGGACAGAATTGAGCAGCGTCATCAGGATCCTCTGGTCCATCAGATTGACGTCGTCTACGTACAGTATGTTGCCGTCGGCCTTTGACAGCAATCCGGGCTGCATGCAGACCTTCCCGGCCCTGATGGTCTCGTCTATGTCCATACCGCCGAAGAGCTGCTCCTCGGAGATGTTCACCGGGATGTTGATTATACTCTTACCTGAAATATGACCGATCGATCTGGCCAGGACCGTCTTGGCGGTACCCTGGCCTCCTCTGATCATAACCGTCTTGAGATTGGGATTGATAAGGATGCACTGCATCGCCCTCTTTGAGTCGTCCATCCCCAGGACGGCTGTGAACGGGAAGTATCTCAGATCGACTGGAGGCATCTCTCAAGCTCCTCATAGTCGAATGCGGCCTCCTCGAAGGGCCTGCGCCTCATACGATGGGACAGTACCAATGCGGCCACCGCCCTGATGTCAT
>JAFUHJ010000029.1 GCA_017468935.1 Candidatus Methanomethylophilaceae archaeon | reverse complement strand
TCATTCCTTCCGGCATCTTGCTCTCGTCGACACAGCTGTTCAGCAGTTTGATCAGCTTCATGGCGTAGAGCTTCTTGAATCTCGCATTCTCCATCTTGTCGGAGATCTTGTTCAGTTCTCTGGAGAACCTGTCCACGTCCACGAACCTGGGGAAGGGCGTGACGTTGCCATTATCGTCCTGGAACAGGTATGTCGCGATTCCGCAGTGGGGGTGTGTCGTGAATGTGACCTTTCCCTTTCCGAGCAGGAACGATGCGAACTTCGAAATGGGTGCTACCACTGGGACGGGGTACCAATCGTCCTTGGTGGTGTATCCTGTCTGCTTCTCCATCCTGTCGACGAGGTCGGTCAGCGTGAACCTTCCGGACTCCAGCTCCTCCTTCGTCACCCTTCCGGTGAAAGCGACGGGCTGGAAGTTGACTCCTCTTATGACATCGGAGTTCTCGAATGCGAACTTGACTATGTCCCCGACGAGATTGTCGTTGACTCCGTTGATGATGACGGGGACCAGCACTATGGACGGACTATGGAGTCCCTCCTCGGTGAGCTTCCTGCAGTTCTCGATGACCTTCTGCTTGTTGGCCCACATCTTCCTTCCCCTGACCCTCAGGTAGATCTCATCGTCCAAACCGTCGAACTGAAGGTAGATCGTGTTGAGACCTGCCATCTTGGCGGCCCTGAGGAAATCGTAGTGGTATGCGAACTCCAGACCGTTAGTGGCCACCTGAACCTGGGCGAATCCCAGCTTCTTGGCGTCAGCGATGATGTCGATGAACCTGGGGTGCACTGTGGGCTCCCCTCCGGCGAACTGTACGGCCGTGTTCTTGATGGGCTGCTCCGACCTGAGTGCTACAAGCATCTTGTGGACCTCCTCGAAGGTCGGCTCGTACACGTATCCCTGGTCGTTCGCATTGGCGAAACAGATAGGGCAGTGCATGTTGCACCTGTTGGTCAGATCGACGTTGGCAATCATGGTACACGAGAGCATGTCGATCTTCTCGTTGTCGATCACGATGCTCGCGGTGTCGTCGTTGCCCTGGATCGTCTCGTTCATGGCGTTGTGGATTCCGACTCCGTCGGCGGCGTATCTCTCAGCTTTGAGATACAGCTCGACATCAGTCCAGATCTTGTCGCTGTAGTGACCGTGCTCGGGACAGTCCTTCTCCATCATGACCATTCCATCCTTCTCGAAGATGTTGGCCTCGATGATCTTCCCACATTCGGGACAGATGGACTTTGTCTTCTTCGGCAGACCTGTGGCAGCCGTATAATCTACTGACGTTCTAGTCATAGTACCCTTGATTTCCCGATACGGTGATAATATAAAAGAGGGAACCTTATTCGCGCGTGTATTCTGTTTATATTTTAGGCCCATGCTTAACTGCGTTTTGTTGACCGCAGTATCCGAGTTTTAAATATGCACAACCGGACGAGGCATAATATGATAGACGACAGAAAGGGGAGCATGCCCTTC
Organism: Candidatus Methanomethylophilaceae archaeon; assembly: GCA_017468935.1. Lineage (GTDB taxonomy): Archaea > Thermoplasmatota > Thermoplasmata > Methanomassiliicoccales > Methanomethylophilaceae > Methanoprimaticola. Next base: position 6,864 of record JAFUHJ010000029.1, on the reverse strand, counting down.
TCGATACTTGCAGTAGCGATCCTGCTCTTGGCCTCTGTAGCGGGTGCGGTTTTGGCCGAGCATGCCAGGACGGATACCGAATTGGATGATGCCAAGGAAGGGATCGTCGCGGTCGAAAGGGCCGTGGGCGACATAACCTCCTATGTGGAACAGGAACTCGGGGTCATCATCCTGAACATCTCCAAGGATGATTCCCTCGGTCCTCTTGAGGACAGGTCCGAAGCGTTCGTGAGGAAGGCCAACGCATGGGTGGACGACCGCTTCCCAATGGTCAGCGGGGACATCAGGGCAGAACTGCTGGACCGTTCCTTCGAACTCAAGGCGGAATCGATGGAGATGCTGCAGTACGGAGACGAGGTGGGAGGTTTCTCACCCGCATACCTACGCGGGACCGGTACAATAACGTTAGACATCCATTCGGATCACGGCAGTTCCAGGCAAGAGGTCGAGATCACCACGGACGGGAGCTATGCCCTGCCGCTGTCCGCAGAAAGGGGTTCGATGTTCGAGAGGATGGTCAGGGATGGAGGCATCTCGATCTCCCAGATGATGTCCTATGAACTGGAATCGCTGGCACAGTACCGCGTAATCAACGGCTACGGTGCCAAGACCCAGTTCGGAGCCAAAGGTACCGAATCCATCATAACGGCCGAGGATGTCAGGGAAGCATACGACAATGCACTGTCGCTCATCGGCACCATATGCTTCAGGGACAGTGACGGTAAACTGGTGCAGGACAGGGTGGATCTGGCCGACATGATGGCAGGAGATACGCTGGTCATCGACAGGGCATCATTCTACGGTCAGGTCCTGATGTCATCGGTGGATGACCTGGCCATAAAATGGTTCGACTACCTCTGCGGGGATACACTGCTCGAACACCTCGATGACAGGATCTCGATGAGCAGGTGGGCGATAGATGCACTCATCAATTTCTTCACGGGCGACGACATGTTCGGTGCAGGAGATTACATCGAGGATTTCATGAAGGAGGCAGGCGTGAAGGAATCTGTATATCGCTTCCCGGGATCGGGGACCACCACTATATCGGTGGGCGGATACACGGTGACCGTCGAGAATCCCGCCTCCGATGTCCTTGATCAATCATGGATCAGGACGTTCAACATCCACTACCGTATGAGCGACAGCTATCTCCAGAATACGATCAGGCTGATACTGAACTCTGCCGCCTCGTCACTTTTCGAATCGGATTATCCTCCTATCGTCCTTCACATAGACCCTTCCGACGACATCTCCTTCATGGAACAGGTCTCTGAAGCCTATCTGCAGCTGACCGCCGAATGCTCATCGCTACTGGACTCCGTCCTTCTCGATGCGGTCGAGTCGAACGTGTTCTACGACCCATTCTATGCGGAGATAGCAGAGACCGTCATGAGGCACTCTTCCGAACTGGCGAACACGGAGGGACTGGTCTCTAAGATCGAAGAGAAGCTGTCGGCCCTTGCCGGGGAGGAGACTGCATTGCTGATGGCATCCGATGAGGTTCAGCGTGCGGTTCATGGTTACGTAGAGAAGGTGTACTCGGACCTTTCCGTCTACGACAGTCTGAGGAGCGTCGAGGGATCGGGGCCTAACCTGATCGAGCGTGTGATGGTCGAGATCGTTTCGCATCATCTTCAGATCTCGGGCATGAAGGACACCGTCAGCAGCAGAGCCGGTACCCTGATGGATGAGATCATGGCGGAGTCCTCTACGGACCCGTATTCCAGACCTGTCGAGCTTCCGGATATCGATCATTTCCTGTTGGAGGACGGCAACGGGAACGTGACGAAGGAGTTCCTGCATCTGCAATACGACAGTTCCCCTGTTATCCGCGAACCGAGGATACTGACGGACAAGTGCACCCATGTCACAGGATTCATGGAAGATGTCCTAGCGGCCTATTCGACCGCATTCGAGATCAGGCTGACCGACTTCATAGATTACCGTGTGGAAGGGACCAACTCGCTCTCATCCGCTATGGACAATTCCGTGACATCCGCATGCGGCGGAACGGTATCCAATGACATCACCATCGAGATCAACGTTGCCAGCGCCTGGGCGCTGGTAGGTGTCGAATACAGTGCCAGCGATACCCTGCTGAGCGATGTGTGGAGCATCCTGTCAGAATACTTCGAACCCATCCTCGAACCTCTCCGTGAGATCATGGAGATCGTGAAGAGCCTGATCAATGTAATTAACGGATATGTGATCGAGATCGCCGGATACGTCGCCGACACTGTGTCCCAGCTCTACGAGAGGATGATGGGCCCATTGGGGATACTCACCAAATGGATCGAGGACCATCTTGACGAGTTCCTTTCGGAAGGTGTCCTCGATTTCTTCTACAGCATAAACCTGGTCAAGCAGGACCTCAGCTTCGAGTACCTGGGTTACAGGTTCGACCTCTCCCTTGATCTCGCATCCCTGACCACCAGCACGAAGACGCTGTTCAACGCGACGCTCTCCGGTCCCATCGGAGGACTAGATGTGGTCACGGGCATCACAGCGAAGGTGAGAGGGGATCTGAATGCGAACAACGCGTTCGTCACAGGCAAAGCGACGATAACATCCGACGACTGGAAGGTGAAGGTCTCCTTGGACCCTCTCATGAAGAGCAGCAAGCACCTGATAACCGTCTCCGCGGACATAGGCGATGCGGACATCACCGTTGTACTCCCGGATCTGGACGATTATAACGAACTAGGTTTCACTCTTAGCAGGATGCCCGGGATCGGACAGGCGGTAAGCAACATACCCATTCCAGGACTGGGGGTGAACCTGGGATTGGATGCGGGAGTCAGCATCAGGTATTCCGCCCCAATGAGCAACGGACTCATCATCAACGAATACGAATCCAATCCGAAGGGCGATGACAACAGTCACGAATGGGTGGAGCTGCTGAACAATTCCGACAAGGGGATCGATCTGGAAGGATACACCCTGACGGCTGCTTCCGACCGTAAGAAGACCATGAAGCTGGACGGATCCATATCGCCCGGCGAGTTCCTCGTCATAGATACCAAGTTCCTGCTGGTTAACTCTTCCGGGAAGATGACCAAGAACGGGGACGGCATAACCCTGAAGGACCCTGACGGAGTGGTTGTGGACAAGACAGGCGCCCACAAGGATGAGAAGGACGATTCCTTCACATGGCAGAGGTCCTACGACGGTGCAGGCGAATGGGAGTTCAAGGAATCGACCATGGGCAGGTCGAACGGTTCATATGCAGCTAGCAAGCTCATCAACGCTGAGGTGGCAAAGGACATCGTTGTGACCTCGGTCCAATCAGCCTTCGACGAGGTCGGTTCCATAACCGACCTTGACACCATGCAGGAAGTGGTGAAGCTCACCGTCAAGAACTCCGTGGACAAGGTTATCAAGAAGGTAGCAGGATATTTCGTGGAGGCCTCGGTGTTCGTGAAGGTCAATGTCCTCGACCCGACATCGTCCGCATCATCCGGGATCAGAGTGGCGTTGAGATGCGACTCCGACATGGTGGAGGATGTGCTGAAGTACATAGCGGGCAAGATCGAATCGATCGCACTGTCCATGAAGAACCCCTACAGGGTGAACGGTATTGCTGCGTTCACGGACAACATCGACCTGGAAGTCACGTTCGATACGAAGATACAGTACCCAGCGATCCTGGCACGTTCACTGGAATCTACTCCTAAGGTGGATCTTGGCATCACATTCAGGACCAACATCTCCACCCTCAGCAGGATAATCGGGGAGGATGTGGGCACACCTGGGGTCGAATGTGGAATAAGGATCATAGACTGCCCCCTTGAGATAATCCCGTCCAAACTCTCCCCGAAGAAGGGGATGGATCATGACATGTGGCTCATAAGGGTGAACGTGGAGTGGGATCGATGAAGATGACAGCCTGCTCCCTATGTATGCGCGCGACATTCTTATCTATCGGGACGGAATCCCTGATACCATGGCCGGAATAGATTACAAGATCCCCACTGTCCTCACATCGGACGAACTCATGGAGAAAGCTTTCCACAGGGCATCCAAGATCTATAAGAACGGAACGAACACCCTGGATACCCGCAAGAAGACGGCATTGGCCAAGGTCACCGCCGTAGGGGATATCGTAGTCACCGCTCTGACCGGTTATGTGGACAGGTTCCCGAGGATGGAGAAGGAAGGAGACTTCTTCCCCGAGCTCGTGGATATCGTCATCGGTATCGATCAATACAAGAAGTCCCTCGGTGCCGTCAACTGGTGTGCCACCAAGGCCGAGAAACTGAAGAACGACACCTTGAAGGACATCAGGCACACGAAGGATCCCGAGATCATCGAGTCACTGAGAAGAGGGTTCTACGGAAGGATGAACTCCTACGTGGACAGGATAAGCGACGACCTCCTGTTCCTCCAGGATGCCAAGAACAAATTCAGGAAGCTCCCTGCGGTGGACCCCAACGTGCCCACCATAGTCGTTGCGGGATTCCCCAACGTCGGAAAGAGCAACCTCGTTACGGTCATGTCCACTGCGGAGCCCGAGATAGCCCCGTACCCCTTCACCACAAAGGGAATCATCGTGGGACACATACAGGACGACTGGAGGAAATTCCAGATCGTCGACACACCCGGACTCCTGGACAGGGAATTCGACAAGAGGAACGACATCGAGAAGCAGGCCGTGCTCGCGCTCAGGTATCTGACGGACGTCATGCTGTTCGTCATCGACCCCTCCGAGACATGCGGATTCAAACTCGACGTCCAGGAGAAGCTGCTATCCACCATACAGGAGAGCTTCGCCGGCGTGAAGATCATAGTCGCCGAGAGCAAATCGGACATCCTGAAGACCGGCAACGGCAGGATATTCTTCTCCGCACAGAGCGGGGAGAACATGGATGTCCTCACAGAAACGATTCTTAAAGAGATGAGGGAGATCGCCCGCAGGAAAGCGGTGGAAGCGGAAGTGGAATGATGGCCGGCCCGGTATACAGCGAGGACATGGCCAAGTACTTCGCCGAGCTCAATGCGAAGAAGGACGAGATCTACGATATCGCAACCAAAGCGAGATCCATGGGATTCGATCCGGAGGATTATGTCGATGTGCCTCAGGCGGAGGACCTGGCATCCCGTTGCGAAGAGCTGCTCAAGGATTACAATGTGAAAGGAGTGGCAGAGGTCATCAGGCAGAAGACCCTTGAAGCGGGGAACCGTGAGGTCGCTTGTCTCCTCACAGCGAAGGAGGTCGCCAAATGGCCGGCGGACAGTCTCGAACAGGCCTTGGACAGGGCAACTAGGGTCGGACTCGCCGTGCTGACCGAAGGTATCCTGGTCGCTCCCCTCGAAGGTATCGCTGAGACGAGGATCAGGAAGAACGAGGACGGTTCGAGCTATGTGGACCTCCTCTTCGCAGGACCGATCCGTGCGGCCGGAGGTACAGCACAGGCCATGAGCGTCCTCATCGCCGACGTCGTCAGGACAGAGCTCGGTATCGGAAGGTACATCGCCACCGAGGCGGAGATCAACAGGTTCGACGAAGAGATACCTCTCTACAAACAATGTCAGCACCTTCAATACTCCCCCACATCCCAGGAGATCGACCTCATCGTTAGGAACTGCCCCATATGTGTCGACGGAGAAGGTACCGAACAGATCGAGATCTCCGGATTCAGGGACCTCCCCAGGATCGACACAAACCGTGTCAGGGGAGGAGCCGTGTTGGTCATAGCGGAAGGTATGTGTCAGAAGGCGGCCAAACTGAAGAAGCACGTCGATAAGCTGCAGATCCCCGGATGGGAATTCATCGGACAGTATCTGGATGCACACAAGGCCAAGGAGCCCGAGAAGAAGGCGGACGACAAACCCGTGGCGAAGAAGGTCCAGCCACTGGACAAGTATCTGAGGGATATCGTCGCTGGGCGTCCCATATTCGGTCATCCCTGCAGAGTGGGCGGATTCAGACTGAGATACGGGAGGGCGAGGACATCGGGTCTCGCGTCCCTTGCATACAGCACCGCCAGCATGTACATCATGGACGATTTCATGGCCATCGGTACACAACTCAAGATCGAGAGGCCAGGAAAGGCATGCGTCGTCACACCCTGCGATATCCTCGAAGGTCCGACGGTCCTACTGAGGAACGGCGACGTGGTCTACTGTGAGACCAAGGAGGATTCTTTGGCCGTGAGGGACAGGGTCGTGGAGATCCTCGATAACGGCGAGATACTGGTCCCGTTCGGAGAGTTCTGCGAGAACAACCACACATTGGTACCATGCGGATACCCCGTGGAATGGCACAAGAAGGTACTGGAGTCCAAAGGGGAGCTTCCCAAGGATTGGATGGATCCCACATACGAACGTTCGAAGGAGATGAGCAGGGAACTGGGCGTCCCGCTCCATCCCAAATACAACCTGTTCTGGTCAGACCTGCCGTTGGACAGCATCAAACTGCTCAGGGCACATGTGCTCGCTACCGGGGTGTTCGACGGGAAGAATCTGACCGTCGACCTCGAACCGGAATCCAAGAAGGTCCTCCAGGACCTATGCGTCCCTCAGCGTGTCAGGGACAAGAAGGTCATCATCGACGAAAGATACTCCGAGCCTATGCTCGACTGCATGGGCATCAGGCACGGTCCTGAAGGATTGTCCCCCGGTCCTGAACTGGAGGGGGAGAAGACCCTAGAGGCCATAAGCAAAGCGGCAGGATACGAGGTCCGCGCCAGGGCGATGACCCGTATCGGAACTAGGATGGGACGTCCCGAGAAGGCGAAGGAGCGTGAACTCTCGCCCAAGCTCCACTGCGTGTTCCCTGTGACCAAGGACCCCGAGGTCGGAAAGGAGCTTAGGGCCGCAGCGGCCAGGAACCCCAAGTACGAGGAGACTGTGGCCAACAGG
>JAFUHJ010000028.1 GCA_017468935.1 Candidatus Methanomethylophilaceae archaeon | reverse complement strand
TCGGTGACGTTCCTGCTAGGAATGCTAGAAGGTGTACCTCCGTTGCTGTCGAAGGTCACGGTATGGGTCGGGACGGTTGTCCAGTGGGCCTTGAGCTCAACATCCTCCGTGCCCATGACGGTCTCGGCAGATACCTTGGTATCGCCGTCGTACCATCCTGCGAAGGTGCTTCCCTCCTTGGTGACTGTCGGCAGCTCTCCGTACGGGGTGCCCTCGCTGAGGAAGACGCTCGGGATGCTCGCCGGGGTTCCGCCATTGCTGTCGTATGACAATTCATGGACGCCTTCGGTCTCCGCACCGAATATTATGCTGACCGAGGGATCGCGAGGAACGTCAGTCATCTCATAGTATTCTGCCGTCTTCAGAACGATGTAGTAATTCGTATCCCTCTGGAATTCTATTTTCTCTCCATCGGTCTGGAAGAACACCAGATCCTCGGTGAGGTTGGCTACCGATGTTCCCAGAAGAGAAGTCCTCTCCTTGTCCGAATACAGTTCCGCTTTTACCTTTGTGTGCTGCAGGAACTGCTGGGCGCCGGTGACGGCGAATCCTATGCAGCATTCCCTGTCGATGGAGTAATGGACTTTTACGTAAGAGGGGTCCGTAGGGATGACTGTGTCTGCAGGGATCAGGAATGTCCCGTTCAGATTGTTAACCTGGATGCCTCCGTTGATCATCCTGTCCGTTTCTGTGTAGGGATTGCCGTTGTCGTGGAATACCCCCACGCCGTAATCCTCCCCTTCCGCATCGGCAGAGGGGGCAATGAATGTGATAGTTGCCGCCATGAGCAGCATCACCATGACAGAGGATGCGATGAACGATCTCTTCATCATAGCACCTCTTCGGTGGTCTCCAGCATCGTCAGAGTGATGCTTGCCGGTAATCCGGTCGAAAGCTCATGCGGGCTCGAGCTCGATGAGTCCTTTCCAACGGATTGTATCTCCAGCGATCCGTGGAAAGCTCCTCCGGTGAGCTTCACCGGAAGGGTGACCGTCCATTTGCAATTCGAATCGATGTAGCATGATTGCGACACCGAAGTGCCCCTTACCGAATCGTGTAGGATGGCAGTGACCATTCCCCTATCGCTTTCGCTTGCATACCAGGTGGAATCATAGGTGGCTTCCAGCTTCAGTACCGCTAGATCGGAGCCTGTGGCGGGGGAGTTCGTATACGATATGTTGGACGTGGTGGCGTATGAGCCGGACGATCCCGTGGTGGACATGGATGATGCCTTTAGCATCCCTGTGGCCGTGAGATCGGTGTGATATGCCGTCATGGTTATGGCGGGCGATGAAATGTTGATATCCCCTGTTGCGTAGGGCGTGATCATCAATGCCACCTTTCCGATGAAGGAGCTCTTCTCGTCGCCTTCGGAGGTGACGGTGGAGAAGGAGTTGCCGACTATGGTGCATCCTCCGTCCGATATGACCGATGTGGCCGAAGATCCTCCGATCATCAGTGTGACTGCGGATCCGTTGAGATCCGATAATCCTGAAAGGGTCACCTGGAGCGCTATTATCGTCCTGTCTCCTCTCACCACGCCGCTTCCTTCCTCTGCGGGCGTTCCGGTGAGCTCTTCGGTGTCCCTGTATGCCAAATAGTAATGCGTCTCTCCGTCCGACGATGCGTCGAAGGTCTCGCCCGCTATGACGCTGCCGGGCATGTTGGAGAATATCGATGATGCAGGATATTTTACGGATTCCTGCGAATCCGTGATGTAGAGGACGGAATAACGTATGTCCGCTGTGTTATCCTCCACTGTCGTGATACCGCTGTAGAGCGCATATCCTAAACCGGTGCACCCTATAATCAGTGCAGCGATGATGACCGCGAAGGCCACAGCCCTTGTGTTCATGATCTCGTCCCCCTCTGTCTATGATGGTCCCGCCCCGGAGGGCGGTAAAAAGGTTGTTATGTCCGATCCGATCACTCAAATGCAGCAGTGACCGCTCTGTAGAACACGTCGTTGCCGCTGGTGAACTTCAGGAGTATGTAGTATGTTCCCGATTCGTTTACTGCGGTGAAGGAAACTATAGTACCAGCACTTGCGGTCGAATCGGTGACAGTCGGTGCTGTTGTCGTGATATCATACGATGCAACAGATACAATGCATCCGTCGAGCTCGGCAGTCTTCGTTCCAATCGTAATGGTCGAAGCTGCGTTCTTCGTGATGGAGCTGGTCTGCTGGATCTTCGTCTTTTCGACCTGCTCATCATCTTCGGTCACGGTCACACGCTCGACAGTGGCCTTGAACGTAAGGTCACCAGCTGTGATCTTCGCTTTCGCGCTGTTGACATCCGCGACTGTTACATAGTGGGTGGTCGCATCACCTACTGTTTCAGAACCACCTTTTCCGGCAATACCCACGAAGAGGTATCCGTAATATGTGTTGGTGTATCCTGTGGCTGCAGACCCTGTGGTTATCGCAGGTCCTACCGGGGTAGCGACATATTCTTTCTCAGTTCCTGTAGGGTAGAAGGGATAGAGGGTTGTTCCGGCTGCCAAGGCATCGGCTGTTTCCGTGTATGCGAAATAGAGTGTAGCGGCGCTTCCGAGCGTTACTCCTGTCAGGGTAACGTTGAAATCGTACGAATCTGCGGCCATCGTTTCGGGAGCCTTGAGTGTGAACTCGTAGTTGTCGAGAACGGTGTAATCTCCGGAGGCCTTGTTCTTCAAGGGAACGAGATTGTAGTTCTCGACGATCGTCTCGAATCCGTAGTTCTTAGCGGTCTTCGTCAAATAGCCGTTGGGGCTTATCTTGTATTCTGCACTGGTTCCGTATGTGTAGACTGTGTTGTAATCCACATCGAGATCAATTGCTGTATAATCAGCACCAGAGCTCTCTGTCAGCGCCACCGAGATGTAGTTGGAATCGACAACGTTGTCGTCGACCGTCGTCTGTCCCCAGTAGAGAGCATAACCCGCGCCTACGATGGCGACAGCGGCGACTGCGATTATGGCCACGAGGGCCAATGTCCTTGTGTTCATCTTTTCACCTTCATTTTAGATAGATATCCATTGGGAATGGATTATCAAGGACGGAGGACGGAGTTTCACTCACCTCCGCCCAAAATCCGCATGTGCAAGAATGACGGGATCCATGAGTGATTTAATCCGAAGATAATGTTACTGAATCAGTTGATTACAGGTCAATTAATAAGATAAATAGCAGAATTCCAACGAAATTCGATAAATGTAAAACGTCTGAGTTTCTAGCACTGCCATTTAAGTATTCGAAATTGATTCCCAATGTTGGGACAAAAAAGGATATCGCATGTCGGGAAAGGTATCCGAGTGGTTATCTTCGGATTTAGTAACTTTCGGCGCATTTCTCAATGTAAAACCGTCATAGACGGTACAGCAATCCAGACTTATCCTCGACGCAGCTTCCAGGGTCATCGGCGGTACCCTCTGCAGCCATGCTTCCTCTATCACAATATCATCCTCCGGTTCTTCCTCCCCGTCCAATTCCTCGGAGCAGATGTCGGTCCATTCCTCGAGATGCAGTCCGCAGGGTCTGATGTAGCATTCCAGCGTGGTGTTGATGTCGGAATGCCTCATCAGAACCTTGATTGTCTCCAAGGGGCACCCGCTCTCCGCCAATGTTGTGCAGTACAGTCTCCTGAGCGAATGGCATGAAACGTCCAATCCCAATCTGGAACCAAGTCTGGAGATCCTGTTGGACATCGCAGGCAGATGGCCGTCCATCAGTATCGTCCCTTTGTCGGATGTCATGACGATCAGGTGGTCCTCGTTCTCATCGACTTCCGTCCTGCGCCATTCGAGATAACGCGATATCTCATCAGCTACGTTCGCCGGCATCGGCTGGTGCACCACCAATCCCTTCTTCCCATGACCCTTTCCGGACACCTTGATGCTGTCCCTCCCGATATCCTCCAACCTTATCAGTGCGATCTCCTTCCTCCTAAGGCCCATGTAAGCTCCTAGGATCAGCACCATCCTCTCCGAAGGATCCGCATGCTCAAGCAACAGGGCAAGATCCCTCCTGTCGATGAACTTCCTCTTCACCACGCCTCTGTTCCAAAGAAGGTCCATCCTCTTCACGGGATTCCTGCCGGTGAAATGCTCGCAGTACCTGCCGAGAATGTTCAGGAAGTTCTTCATGGTGCTCTCGCCCACATCCAGTTCCGACATCAGGAGAGCGATCTGTTCCTCTCCGATGTCCTCGGGTTCCGCGGACATCCCGTTCATTTCCAGTATGTCCGTGCACCTTCCGATGACAAATCTGTAATGCCCAATCGTGGTCGGTGCCCTGTTCCTCCTCTCGAGATGTGCAAGATAATCCTCGATCCAATCCATGTCCTCGATCTCCTTTTAGATAATCTATCCGGGCACCGTCCCGCACCTTCCATCCAATAGGATTCACATACGGGACGGTCCCGAAATGATATCAGAGGACTCCGTTCATCATCGCTTCGGCCTTCCAAACCGCATACTCTTCGTATTCGGAAGTGCCCATCAGAACGTCCAGCACCTCTCTCCTGTCTGCGAACATCCCCTTGGAGGGCATGTCCGGGAGCATGATCACAGGTTTCCTCTTCGAATGCCTTACTGTCGCGACGATCTCCGGAACGGACATCCTGTTCTTTTCGTCGGTCTTCCTGATGACTAGTCTGTATCCGGTGCTCTGGTCCTGGTCCACTCTGATGTTCCCGCTGTTCAGGACAGCAATCTACCAGTCCCTCATGCTTCCGCCTCCTCTTCGAAGGAGTCGAGCATGTAGCCCACGACAGGTTTGCTGTAGTCTATCTGATAATCATCGGTGCTTTCGCACTGCATACCGATCCTGTTTTCGCTGATTTGAATCATGTGTATCGCCTTTGAGAAGATGCGGGCGGACCCGCTTTGTATTCAGTTCGCCCCGTCCTCCGCGAGGTCCCTGTAGTCTTCGACT
>JAFUHJ010000027.1 GCA_017468935.1 Candidatus Methanomethylophilaceae archaeon | reverse complement strand
GGTAAATACAACAGACACCATCTTGTCTGTGACCATCCATGGAGTACAATCGTTGGAATTGTAATTTACGAACGAACCATTATCAGATGCAATGAAGGTGATGCTTGTGATACCTTTGCATCCTTCGAAGTAAGAGCTTGCCTGGGAGGTTGCCTGTAGGTTCAGCCCGAGAGGTACTGTCAAGGCATTGAGAGAGGTACATCCAGCAAAAGCATTCGCACCTATTGCCTTTACAGATCCACTCACGGTGACTTCTACCAGCCTGCTGCAGGAAAGGAATGATTCCGCCCCGATTCCAGAGATACCCCTTATGACGACTTTCTCGATCGATTGCTTCAACGCCGAATATTTTGGGATGTTGGCGCTACTGTAGGTGTACATCTGCCCGGAGCCGAATATGGTCAGTGTTCTGGTGTCTGGATCATATTCGTAAAAAGCCGATTGCCCACATTTATCCGATGAGTCTATGAGAGATATACCAGTTGTCTCAACATCATATTTGCCCGAGATTACGGATTGGTTTACCGTATAGATTTCGATCTGAAGGGCAGTACTGGACGTTATGAAAGCCTGATTCCCGACAGTCCCTGCGCTCTTCATCAGCCATGTGACTTTTGCAAGACTTGTGCAGCCGTAGAATGCTTTCTCCCCGATCCCATGGACTTCAGGGCTCAAATGTACGTTGGTGAGATTATCGCAGGATTCGAAGGCGCTTTCCCCTATACTGCATGAAGAACCGATATAGATCTTCGTGAAAGAGTCGCAGTTCTTGAATGCGTTGTCTCCAATCGATGTCAAGGAGGTCAGGAAAAGGGGCGTAGTCAAGTTTGAGCAGGATTCGAAGGCACTTTCCCCTATCGATGTCAAGGAATACGGCAACCCCACGAAATCCAACTCAGAGCAGTTTTTGAATACGTTGCTACCAATAGATGATATACCTTTGCCTATGAAGACCCTATCCATTGTCGACAGGGCACTGTTCACAGTCGGATTCCCGAAATAATCCGCGGACATGTCCGGCATTGCGGTGTTACCAGACTGGGATACCAAGTAGAACCAGAGGTATTTCACACCAGCCGAGTCGACATAATATGAGTACTTGATGTTGCTGTTACCTATTAGGGTTCCGGTGATCAGCGTTGTCTCATGACCTGCAGTAGTATCGGTAGACGGGATGAAATAGACTGTTTTATTCATCCCGAAACTACCGTACGTAGCTCTATCAGAGCTTGTCGTACTTCCGAGATACCAGCAATCCGTCGGATACTGCTCTCTGGAATAGAGCGATGATATTTGATAATCGCCCATTATCAGAATGTTCTCCCCTAAATTCCTTGATATCTTACTGGCCGTACTCGCATCATTATAGTAAATGTATGCCCCTTCTGTCTCACTTAAAGGCTTCATATAGAAACTGTGCGCAGACGAAAATGAAGACGTGATGATGACATATTTCGTGGAGCAATTATGTGTGATTGTTCCAAGATTCGGCCCAAAATCACCCTCAACGTAAATTTCCCGAGCCGCTATACCTGTGCTTGCAGAATCTAGGCTGCCGCCTACAGAAAGAAGACCTCTGAAGCTACTGCCGGTATCAGTAGTGGGCCCGCTCGTCACTATGGTCATATTCGACAGATTTCTCAAGGACGTTTCAGCGAGTGAATATGTATTGAATCTGGTCTCATTAAAGTATTCTATGCTCTCGGTCGAGCTGCAAGCCAATACGTTGCCGCTCGATGGTTCCCACAATATCCCAGGCCTTACATTGTCGTACCTACCGTCTGATACGGGCGTATAAGTTTCATCGTAACTCATGAACTCATTGTATAGCCCGTATCCCCCGCTAAATCCTGTCACTCTGACATTCATCTTGATCGCTGCGAGGTTGTCATTATTGAGTACATTAAGCGTAGGCAGCTCCGAATAGAAATCTACCGGCAATATCAACTCCGAATATTCCATGTACCTGATTCCGGGACGGGAACGATTTTCAGGGTCCTCGACATAATTAACGCCTTCTTCGAGAATGAATGAACTCCATATAGTCGTTGGGTTGGTATTGAGGTCGACATTGGGATTCTTCATACTCTGTCCCACTCTATCAGATTTATCTAAATTGTACGGGCCGAAGAAATGCACATTATTCTGCGCGTCCTGGAAATATCTGAGCTCGTGCAGATAGTATCCGGAGGCGTCTTTCTCTTCATCCGTCTTACCGGCATCAAAGAAGCTCTTACCGAACTCATAGTCAACTGAGAAGTAAGATTCATTCAGGCCGGCGGCTATGAAATAATCCTTATGGTCCTTTATCCAGCTAGAGTGCCCGTGCACGACTATTCCGCTGCAGACGGCTCCCATGTCAAAAGCTTTACCCGAGAATTGATAGGCGTAAGACACGGTATCGTTGTACCCACCAGTTTCGGTGTTGCCGGGCGCGTACGGGTGGTAAAGATACATATCCTTCAGGCTGGTGCATCCTTTGAATGCGTAATCTCCGATCGCCTCGATGGAGATAGTTCCACCGGTTTTTCCCTTTACGCTGCTGGGGATGTGCACGGTCTCCAGACTGGTGAATCCCGCGAACGCATATGGTCCGATGTTCGTAACACCGTATCTGATATCTACTGTCTCTGCATCGTTGTAGATCTTCCAAGGGACATCATCTGCGCTGGTCCACATATTCCCCATTGTCGCCCCCATACCAGATATGGTGAGCACTTTGTTCACCGGGTTGTAGTTGAACTCTAAATTTGAACTCGGCTGAACCTCTGCCGCCTCTATGGACTCGGTCTCCGTTGAGATAAAGATGAATGCAGATGATATTATCATCAGCATGCATACCAGGATAGATACGGTTCTCGTTTCCACACCCCCTGACTTCGCCTGCCGACTCTTGGTTGATCCGTATAGAGATTGACTTCCCCCTCTTCCATTTCTCCTCGAGTAGGCAGAACTTTGCCCACCGCCTCTTTCAATTCTGTGTTTCAAATCGACTCCTCCTGTGGATAAAGAACGTTATCAGCAACACGACGCATACGATAATCGCAATCACGGCAACGATCCACCATGGGAATCCACTGTCCTTGCTGTCGATGTCCTCCGCTGTCGCCAGATATACGGAGAAGTGCGTCACCGTGAACGACACTTCTCCTGTTTTTTGATCGTAGGACGATTTTATCAGCTCGTACGAACCGTCCTCCTGAATGTAATAGATGAAAACGTTTTCCTTCAACCCCGGTTCGAGGGATATCGTCGCAGTGCCGCCGATGTCATGCACTTGCACAGAACCGCGGAACATCTTCACAACGACCGCGAAGCCGTCGCCTACGATACGCATCTGCTCCGGCGTGAGGTTGTCCTCAGTGCCCTTCTCCATGGTAATCGTCACATCCTCCATGGCCAATGCGGCGGATGATATCACATCGTCATCAAGAAGCATGGATCCGGTCTCCGCGATGATGTACAGCCCGTATCCCTCCTTGGCCAGCATGGACACCGCATCTGCATCCAGCGCGATGCCGTCGGCTATCTCGAACGTGATGGAGTATGATGCTTCCAATCCGTTCTCCAGAAGGAATGCATCTACGGAATCTAGCTGTCCCTTCAGTGCGCCGGCCATGTCGGAATCCACCGCACCCGTGTTGGTTATCTTCGCGGAAACCTCTCTAGATGTCATATCGTATCTTGTCGTGACGTTAGCCTTCCCTACAAGATCGAGAGCATCGAAGGATGCGGATGTTATCTTATCCTCAGCATCCCTGCTGACCCTCATCGATTCAAATCCGACGATTTTTCCGTCCGCATCCGATACTGTATAGGAATTCTCTGTGAGCACCGATCCGTCGGATCCCTTCGTGGTGCTATGCAGTATGACATCCGTACCGCCATCCTCCAGCCTCTCCGACGACCTGTCGGTGATGATAATCATCTGTGTCTCGCCGGTATCGTCCACGGTCTCGGAATGGTATTCCTCGCTGACCGTCTCGCCCAGGGGGTCGGTCACGGTGGTCGAAGTGAACTCGGTGACCTTCTTTACCTCGCCCACGGGCGAGGTGACTGTCTCCGTTCCTGTGACCTCCACTGTCGTGTATCCGGTGCTGGAATCGGTCGTGGTCAGCGTGTCCGTGACAGTTTTCGTGCTATACCCCGTGGAGGGATCGAACTCCATTGTCTCCTTATGCTCCGGCTCGGGCGGAGTGGGTCCCGGGGGCGTCGGACCGGGAGGTGTGGGGTTCCTGGACCATGACGCTTTCAACGCGATGTCCTCGGTCCCCATAATTGATTCTGATGTGT
>JAFUHJ010000026.1 GCA_017468935.1 Candidatus Methanomethylophilaceae archaeon | reverse complement strand
CGGACCTTTCCGCAAGATAGGAAAGGTATCGATCCCTACATCTCTTTCCTTAGAATTCCCAAATTTTATATCCGTTACCTTCTTCAGCCCGACTGGAATCCACGTAAAAACGAAAGCTTTCGGCGGAAACAGTGCGATTCTCCCGAGGTAATTAGTATGGATAACAGATTGCCACACAACCCCAGGGAAGGAATCGTATACGGATGCGTCATCGCATCCATCTCCTCCCTGCTGATAGGTGGATACAACGTTTTCGACAACATGGGATACACTTTCGACAACTTCGACGAGTTCCTGATGCAGTACATAGTCATTTGGCCGGTGATGTTCGTCATAGCGTTCACCCTTGCCAACACATTGGTGGGACACATCGCCGGAAAAGTGGTCAACAGACTGTCCGCACCGGGCGACAGTGTGAATTCGCGCATCATCCTGAACATCGTCGTCTGCGTGACGCTGATGTCGGTCATCCTTACATTCGTAGGAGGACTCGTGGGAGAGGCCATTGGTTCCCTGATGGGAGGTCCCAGTGTGGATGTCATAGGTCTGCTGAAGAACTGGCCGTTGATCTGGCCCAGGAACTTCTGCATCGCATTCTGGGTGGAGATGCTCATCGCACAGCCTGCGGCACGTGCCGTCATGGTCTGGGCCCACACTCCCAAGAAGAAATCAGGATCCGAAGCCTGATCCCCCTTCCAATCATCCGGTGCCGCATCCGGTCTTCTGATCTGGCACCGGTTTCAATAATCCAGAAACAACACATGTGCGTTTTTTAAACCGCGATTATATCCGAATCCTCATGACGAAGATTGTGGCGATCAACGGAAGCCCCCGCAACGGATGGAACACCGACATGCTCATCGACGAGGCTGTCAAAGGCGCCGAATCCAAAGGAGCAGAGGTGACCAAATTCGACCTCTACAAATTGGACAAGTTCACAGGGTGCATCTCATGCTTCGGATGCAAGAGGGATGCCCACAAGGGCGAATGCGTATGCAAGGATGGACTCAAACCTGTCCTGGACGCCGTCAAGGATGCCGACGGGATCATCATGGGAGCGCCCAACTACTTCGGCGATCTCTGTGCCGAGTTCAAGCTGTTCTACGAGAGACTCGTCTTCCCGTATCTTACGTACAACGCCGAGGAACCGTGCTGCAATACGAGGATGATCCCCGTTCTCCTGATTATGACCAGCAACGCCCCTGACACAATGTACGAGAACATGCTGAACGGGTACAAGGGAGTATTGAGCAAATTCGTGGGCCCTACAGAGGTATTCGTTTCCGGAGAGACCCAGCAGGTAAAGGATTACAGCAAGTTCAACTGGACCATGTTCGACGGGGACCAGAGGTACGAGAGGAGGGAGAAGGTCTTCCCTCAGGAGCTCAAGGCCGTTTTCGAAAAGGGTGCGTCACTGGCATCCAAAGCGTGAAATCAACTTCCGCAGTAGGCATGTCTCACTGCGGTGGATATTCGGACAACCACTTGTAAAGGTCGTAGAAGATCGGGAACAATGCCCTTCCTTTATCGGTCAGGGAATACTCGACCCTGGGAGGGATAAAGATTGCATAGTGAAATCCCTGAAGATGGAGATCGAGAACGGGGATATGGATTCCGAATCACGTATCAGGCTCATGAAGAGAGGTCTTTGAGCACTACACCTGGCCATCCAAAGCACCTTTTCTTTCTCCTTAATGGTTACCTTCGAGTAACCTAGTTACCTATTAGTTACTTTATAACATGTTGGTTTCTTTTTGATACTTATACTCAGACCGATATGTAGCACTCAAGAGGTAACTCAAATGACACAGAACACAGAGACACTGAAGTACGGATCCGTGACCACCATCCCCTGCGGGGACCTCAACATCCGCGTCTACACGACCAGGGATGCCATCGACGACCAAGTCATCCTCCTGGACAAGGCAGGAAAGGGCGTCGTGATCGAGCTCCCTGCATTCCACAACAGCATCGAGGAGATGACCACCTACCTCAATGAGAAGGGAATAAAGGTCGAGGGCAAGCTCGTATCATACCACGCAGCAGGATCCTCATTCCTTCCCGAGGTCAAGAACTATCTTACCGAATCCTCAATGGCATTCAATACCGACGGACAGGGAGCACAGCTGATCAAGAACTTCACCGGCGTATTCGGCGACGGGTTCGACTCCGGCAAGGTCAACACCGGAGAGAAGCTCAAAGCAGGAATGGTAACCATCGCAGGCATTGAGATGGAGATCATCCCCAACGAAGAGGCCTTCGAGGTCTACATCCCCCAGGCAAAGGCCGTATACGTGCACATGCTCGGACACGACTGCCACTCTATCGTCGCAGGTGCAGGTCACGCTGATGCTATCATCGCCAACCTCAAAGGATACCTTGACAGAGGTACCGAGATCTTCCTGTCCTCACACTATGTCCCCGAGACCAGGAAGGATGTGGAGACCAAGATCGCGTATCTGGAGAAGCTGAAGGAGGTCGCCAAAGGTTGCTCATCGGGAGCGGAGTTCAAGGAGAAGGTCAACAAGGAATTCCCCGGATTCACCGGAGGCAACTATCTGGACATGACCGCAGGTTTCTTCTTCAAGGACTGACATCACAGGACAGAGGTCAAGCCACATGAATGAACTTCCCGCGTGTCCGGTAGAGGTGTCGCTGATGATGATCGGCGAGAAATGGAAGGTGCTCATCCTAAGGGAGCTCATGACAGGTACCAAGAGGTTCGGGGAGATCCACGGTTCCATAAACGGAGTATCGCAGAAGGTCCTCACCCAGAAGCTCCGCGAGATGGAATCAGACGGATTGATCAACCGTGTGGCATATGCAGAGATCCCGCCCAGGGTGGAATATTCCCTCACGGACCTCGGGATGTCCCTGAGGCCCGTATTGGATTCCCTGAAGGAATGGGGAAATATGTACAAGGGCATGGAGACCTCATGAGTTCTGAAGAATACCTGGGACCGTTCCTGGAACTCATGGAACGGGAATCCCGCATGAGATTCACCGGCGTGCCGGATAATACAGAAGGGAGAAGGATGCTCCTGCGCTCTTACATGAACGTAAGGGCTCCTTCCCCAATACCCGAGGATCTGCTCAGGATCCAGGACGATTATCTTAAGGAGAGGAACTCGGAGAGAGGTGTGAGCCGTTCCGATGACATCCCTACGGTGGATGTATCGCTCGGGAGCGATATCCCCTCTGCTGACAGGATCGCCCTATGGCAGGGGGACATAACCACTCTGGATTGCGATGCTATAGTGAATGCGGCCAATTCGCAGATGCTCGGTTGCTTCCAACCTTGTCATGCATGCATCGACAACTGCATCCACACATATTCCGGGATGCAGCTGAGGATGGAATGCAACCGTCAGATGACATCCCTCAGGAACATCCATGGTATGGATTACGAACAGCCCACCTCGATGCCCATGCTCACGGATGCGTACAACCTTCCGTCAAAGAAGGTGATCCATGTCGTGGGCCCTATAATCAACGGCCCTCTGAACACGGATGACGAGATGATGCTGGCACAATGCTACACCAACGTCCTTGACATGTGCCGTGACAACGATCTGAGGAGCGTGGCGTTCTGCTGTATCTCAACAGGCGTGTTCCACTTCCCGAACGAAAGGGCGGCAGAGATCGCGGTCGATACTGTCGCTGAATGGCTGAAGAACGATGATTCGATTGAGAAGGTGATATTCAATGTCTTCTTGGATAAAGATAGACGGATCTACGAACAGATCCTATCCTGACATCCCTGACGGATACAGGGAGACCATTTCCGAAGGCACCAGGTGCATCGGATTCCTCGATAGGAAGCTCACTAAGGGAAGCGGTTCGATCGAATCCCTCAAGGAAGCAATCGATGATGCGGATGCGATCGTGGTCGGAGCAGGTGCCGGACTGAGTACATCGGCCGGTCTGACCTACTCTGGAGAGAGGTTCATGTCCATCTTCGCCGATTTCCACAGGGAATACGGTATCACGGACATGTATTCGGGAGGATTCTATCCTTTCCCTTCTCCCGATATCATGTGGGCCTGGTGGAGCAGACACATCTACTTCAACCGTTACATAGACCCTCCGAGACCCGTCTACAACGATCTGCTGTCCATATTGGACGGAAAGGACTACTTCGTGGTCACCACCAACGTTGACCATCAGTTCCAGAGGGCAGGGTTCGACAAAAAGAGGCTGTTCTACACCCAGGGAGACTACGGATTGTTCCAAAGCACCGGTCCCAAGAACAGAAGGACCTATGATAACGAGGGGTATGTGCTCAGAATGCTGGAATCCCAGGGATTCGTCAAGGACGGTTCCGGGACCTACGGTATCCCCGAGAGCGGTGTG
>JAFUHJ010000025.1 GCA_017468935.1 Candidatus Methanomethylophilaceae archaeon | reverse complement strand
GATATGACTCCATGATATGCACCGTACGATTAGTATAAGAAGTTACGACGGGGGCCTCCGAAAGTGGAACCGAAAACGACACCGCCCAGATACTCATTTTCCACTTTCGGTTTCAATGCCTAAGAACCCTAGAAAATATTGAAAGATCATCAAATCGTTAAAGAAACCGAGGGTTTCCTCAAAGCTAGCGCTAAGAAACTCTTATTATCTTTATGTCCCATTTTATGGTGATGATGAATCTAAGCAAGATCAACGCAGCATGCGGATTGTTTTCGGCGGAGATATTCATCGCATTATGGATACTGGCCGCCTTCTTCGCACCCGAGTGGAACCTGGGAGAGCTCACCCTGTCCGATCTAGGGGTCTGCGGAGTGGTAGGCGGAGAGATCTGTTTCAACATGGCATGTTCATGCGGAGGGCTTTTCGGTGTCATGTTCGGAATCTATGTGATGTCTCAGGGCGACCGTGAGCGTATCCTCGGTGCATTGATCATCATTGCCTGTTTCGGTCTGGCCGGTATCGGTATCATCAACATTGGCTATGAAGAACCGCATTACATTACAGGAATGATCTATTCGTTTTTCTCCCTGATCTGTGTCGTGCTTTCGATAGTGTTGGACTACAAGAGGGGCGACCTGGATTTCGCGATACTGTCATCCATACTTTTGGCATTCACTTTCATCGCAGTGATGACCCAGCGTTTCCCGGTTTACGAGCCTATAGCAGTCACCTGTGAATGCTTCTGGATAGCAGGTCAATCGATCAAGTACATGAGGAAAGAGGACAAGCTCTTCGATAAGCCGATCAAGCTTCCGTTCTGAGTGGCTCGGTCTGAGCATCCTCCGCCCTTTTTATTTATAGGGAGTCCGTTGGAGGTACTATGTTCAACACAGAGGCCCTTCTCTCCAGCGATCTGCCGAAGGCCCGTGTCGGTATAGGACGCGGAACGGATGCAGGCAATGTGGAGAGGAGCGTTGAGGCCATGAAACAATACGACGTGGCCATATACGACGAACCGGAAGCATTGATAGACGACCTCATCGCAGGGAAGATAGATGCCGCCATCCGCGGTGACATGTCCTCATCGGTACTTCTCCCGATAGTAAAGCAGAAGACCGGGCTCAAGGGATTGGAGAGGATCGTGTTCCTCGAACTCCTCAACGGAAAGATGATCATCATGGCACCCGTCGGCATAGACGAGGGATGGTCGGATGAGCAGAGGATCGAGCTCGCCAGACAATCGGTGAAGATGGCGAAGAGGGTCGGTCTCGGCACCAAGATAGCCGTCATGTCCGGAGGCAGATGCGAGGACAGGGGCAGATGCAGAGCGGTGGACACCTCCATCGACAGTGCGTTGAACATAGTCAAGATCCTCAGATCGGAGGGTTACGACGCATATCACAGTCAGATCCTGATCGAGGATGCGGTCAACAATGCGGACATCCTCATCGCACCACAGGGTATCGTGGGCAACATCATTTTCAGAACGCTCCACTTCATTGGCGGAGCCAAGGCGCTCGGTGCGCCCATAGTCAACCTGGACAAGGTGTTCATAGACACATCCAGGGTCAAGACTGATTACACCGACTCCATCGCATTGGCGATGAGACTCACGGAGGAATGAATATGTATCTAGAGATTGACGGAGGTTACGGAGGCATAAGGTTCTCTGCCTGTCATTTCATACCCAGGCACGAGAAGTGCTCCAGACTCCACGGGCACTCCTACATCGTCCGCCTCAGACTCGAGGGGGACATAGGGGAGGAAGGCATGATCATGGATTTCGTGGTCCTCAAGAAGAAACTCAAGGAGATCATCGAAGAGGTGGATCACAAGACGCTCCTCCCTACGATGTCCAAGGATGTGCATCTCACTGTGACCGACGAGTCGGTAGAGGCCATCTGCGACGGCAAGAGGTACGTCTTCCCGAGGATGGACGTCACACTGCTCGATATACCTACCACCACCGCCGAGGAGATGTCCAAGATGATGGCGGAGCGCATGGTCAAGGAACTGGAGCTCCCGCCGAACGTCAGGTCCCTGTCCATCGGATTGGATGAGGAACGCGGGCAGACCGCCTGGTACACCGTGGTGCTCTGAATGCCGAAGGCCGTAGTCCTCCTGTCAGGAGGTCTGGATTCGACAACATGTCTGGCCCAGGCCATAGCGGACGGATGTGAGCCGACCGCGATCAGCTTCAGGTACGGCCAGAGGCACACCAAGGAACTGACGTCCGCGGCCAATGTATGCGAGTTCTATCACGTACCGCATGTCATCATCGACCTCAATCTTAGTTCGTTCCGTTCGGCCCTGACGAGGAAGGAGATCGACGTACCATTGGACAGGGAAGGAGAACTGGACGAACAGATCCCCATAACATACGTTCCCGCAAGGAACATAGTGTTCCTCAGCATCGCGGCAGGCCTCTGCGAATCGATCGATGCGGACAGGATATACATCGGCGTCAATGCAGTGGATTATTCCGGATATCCGGACTGCACCCCCGAGTTCATCCAGGCTTTCCAGCATACTCTGGAGGTCGGTACGAAGGCCGGTAAGGAAGGACATCCCATCAGGATCGTCACGCCAATCGGTATGGATTCCAAGGCGGACATCGTCAGAAGGGGCAAGAGGCTGGGAGCACCGTTACATCTCACATGGTCCTGCTATAACGGCGGGGAGAAGGCATGCGGACACTGCGATTCCTGCAGACTGAGACTGGCCGGTTTCAAAGAGGCCGGATTCAAGGATGAGATCCCCTATGAGGATATGTGAGATCTTCAGGTCCATCCAGGGCGAGGGCCTCACCATGGGTGTCCCCACTGTGTTCGTGAGGACCGTGGGCTGCAATCTGTACTGTTCGTGGTGCGATACCAAGTATTCCTTCACCGGAGGGACGGAGATGTCCGTTCCGGAGATCATGGATAGGATCGGCAATTGCAGGACTGTCTGCGTAACCGGCGGTGAGCCTATGCTCCAGAAGGACATCTACGAACTTTTCGATGCTCTGCTGAAGGCCGGGAAGAAGATCGTACTCGAGACCAACGGTTCCGTCGACCTGAAGGATGTCCCGAAGGATCCCCTGATGATGATCAGCATGGACATCAAGTGTCCCTCATCGGGGATGACCGACAGGATGCTGGATTCGAACATACCTCTCCTGTCCATGAAGGATCAGCTGAAGTTCGTCATCAAGGACCAGACCGATCTGGAATTTGCCGAGAGGTATCTGAACGACCATGATGTCAGGACCAATGTGATCTTCGGACCGGTAGGAGGTACCGATAAACTGGAATGGCTGGTCGGCGAGGTACTGGAGAGGGATATCGATGCCAGGGTCCTGCCCCAGCTCCACAAGATAATATGGGGAGATAAGAAAGGCGTCTGAACTCAGGCCGCCGTGTTTCTTTTGTGCCTTCTTACGAAGTCCACTATGCACTGTTCTATGGTCCCTTCCTCATCGTAGGAGACGAAGATGTTCGCCTTCCTGAGGATGTCGAGACCGTGCATCCCGATACCGCCTGTTATGACCGCATCGGGTTCCAATGTGGTTATCGCCTTGGCGACGGCGACCCCGGCACCTTCGGGCGAATCCGCGAACTCGTTCTCGATGACGTGATAGTCCAGTGTGTCCGTGTCCACGACGAGGAAGAAGGGGGCGTGGCCGAAGTCCTCGGCCACCTCGGAGTCCAGTGACTCGCCCTCTGAAATTACAACGACTCTCATCTCACTCAACTGTCTTGATGATCTTGTCGACGATGCCTTCGAAGGCCTGTGCGGATGCGGATTTGGGGTCCTTCAGAACTATAGGTGTCCCGGAGTCTCCGCTCAGCACGATACCAGGTTCGATGGGGATCTTACCGAGGAACTGGATGTTCATCTCCTTGGCCGTCTCCTCTCCTCCGCCCGTCTTGAAGATGTCGGTGACCTCACCGCAGTGGGGGCAGACGAATCCGCTCATGTTCTCCACGATACCGATGATCGGGATCTTGGTCTCTGCAGCGAATCCGACGGATTTCCTGCTGTCGAGGAGAGCGACCTGCTGAGGTGTGGTGACGATGACCATTCCGTCAGCCTTGGGTATGAGCTGGACGATGGACAGTGCCTCATCGCCTGTTCCGGGAGGCATATCGATGACCAGGTAGTCGAGCTTTCCCCATTTGACATCTTCGATGAACTGTTGCACGGCGGACATCTTTATGGGTCCGCGCCACATGACAGGCACATCCTTGCTGGGAAGCAGGAATGCCATCGACATGACCTTGAGGGACGGGGGAACGATGATGGGTATGAGCATCCTGTCTGCATCCGCCATCAGCTGCTCATCCTCGATACCGAACATCTTGGGGATGTTGGGCCCCGTGATATCGATGTCCATGAGTCCTGTGGAGTATCCCCTCATAGCGAGTGACATCGCAAGGTTGGAAGATACCGTGCTCTTTCCTACTCCGCCCTTACCGCTGATAACGATGATGACGTGCTTAATCTGAGCCAATGCATCGTGGAGTCTGGTCTCCTGCTCGATTGATTCTCCGGTCAAAACTGGACCTGCCATAGTAATCCTCTGCGACTCCGATTGAGTGCCAATGTTTATAGATTGAGGTCGGACCTTCGTTATCGACGGGCAGAGCACCGATGAATCGCATCAGGCAACCTCTTTTTACCATTGAGGCGATGGATGCACCATGGAACTTTCCCTGAGGCATGTCATCCCTGATTCCGATGATTTCAGATACGTATCGGAACTGTACGATCTGGCATTTCCGAAGGCCGAGCAGGAGAGGATGGAGAACATCATCAAGGTGTCCGAGAACACGCAGTTCGGAGAACTGTCCCTCGTTATGGAAGTTCATCGTTCCGATGGTGATAACGTTCGGGCTGTATTCTGTCGTCTCCACCATGTGGGCCATCCATATCACGAACAACCATATCAGGGAATAATGGGAGTACGAGGAGAGGCTGGTCAGGCTCATCGCCCGTCAGGAGAAGGCGATCGGCGTGACATGGTCACTTCCGAGAGGGAGAAGACCCTAGAGAAGGTGTTCATGGCGTTCTCGCGCTGAGACATCTTCGGATCCCGTCGGTCTTCCATCCAATTCGGTGTCCCGCCAGGATTATTATCTCGGTCGCCAATACGGCCATTCATGCCAGAAGAAAAGGCCTTGGTCGGAGAATACATGGTGCGCAACGTTCAGACGGTCGATCCCAATATGACCGTCAAGCAGACGGTCGACCAGGTCATCGCTTCCGAGTTCCATGGATTCCCTGTGGCCGAGAACGGATATCTTCTGGGTTTCATAACAGCGAAGGAATTGCTGCGTTATATGGATCAGCCCAACGCGAAAATCCGCAATGTGATGAAGAAAGGTACGTTCTGTGCTATCCCATCCATGTCGATATCGGATGCCACCCGTATCCTCTTCAGGTACGGACTGAGGAACCTACCGGTCGTCGATGAGGACAGGAAGCTCATCGGCATCATATCCAATCTGGACATCGTCCGTTCGCAGATAGAGAAGTCGAGACCCAACAAGGTCATGACCGTGAAGCGTTTCCTCGAACAGACCAACGACATCAAGCTCAAGGTCGAGAACAAGGAGATCGAGATAGATAGGATCATTCCTACCCAGAAGGAGATCTTCATGGATGAGCTGGTCGGCCGTCAGTACGAGCTCAAGAGAGGAATGATCGAGCCGCTCATCGTCGTCGAGAGGCGCAATGGATACGTCGTCGTGGACGGACATCACAGGATCATGGCGGCCAAGAAGATGGGTATGAAGACCTACAAGGCAATCGTTCTTGTGCCCAACGATTACAGTGTCACCCTCGGTCTTGAGAAGACTGCCGAGAGATGGGGCCTGAAAACTTTGGATGATGTGAACATCATCGAGGGTACGAAGCATCCGTTCATGGAGGTCACAATGATGCTGCTTCCCAGCGAGGAGACCGAAGCCCTCACCAAGAAGCTCATAGATCGCGACCGTCACTGATCATCGATCCTCTCGATATAGAAGCTGACGGGTCTGAAACCGTCGTTGCAGGATATCATCGCAGAATAAGGGTTCTTCATCCAGCCGTCGTAGAAGTTGCCGCCGCCGTTGGCCAGCTCCTTCACGAACTTCTCCATGGATTCCCACGCGCTGTCGCAGAGCCCTTCGGGTCTCTGCCCGTCCACGGATATGAATGACTGCTCTTCCATGACATCGCATGCGTGTTCGATGGGATTCTCGTAGATCGCCATCAGGTCCGGGTATATCGCTTTCCTGACAGCGGTGATCTTTACTTTGTGCATGATAGAATGAGAAAAGAAGACGGGGTAGGCCCCCGTCGTTTTCAGAACTGCTGGTTCCTGAGGTTCCTCAGATCCCTGAGCATGATCTTCTGCTCAGCGGATGCGATGATCCTCTTGGTCTTGTAGAACGTGTCGGGGTTCAGGGAGATTCCGTCGATTCCCTCCTCGACGAGGAACTCGGTGAACTCGGGGTACACCGAAGGTCCCTGTCCGCAGATGCTGACGTACTTTCCGTTCTCGTGTGCGACCTTGATCAGGTGGGAGATCGCCCTCTTCACACCCTCGTTCCTCTCGTCGAAGTAACCCATGTGTCCGAGGATATCCGAGTCCCTGTCGCATCCCATGGTGAGCTGCGTGAGGTCGTTGGATCCGATGGAGAACGCGTCGCAGTACTTGCAGAACTCGTCCGCCATGAATATGATGACGGGTACCTCTGCCATGAAGTAGAGCTTGAAGTCCTTGCTCCTCCTCAGTCCGATGGATTCCATCATGGCCGTGATCTCCTTGACCTCGTCGATGGTCCTGACGAACGGGAGCATCATGTTGAGGTTCTTGAATCCCATCTCGTCCCTGACCTTTTTTATGGCCTTGAGCTCGCACATGAACGCATCGCGGTAACTGTCGGAGACATACCTGGAGCATCCCCTCCATCCGATCATCGGGTTGTCCTCGTTGGGCTCGTACTCAGCACCGCCTTTCATGTCGTGGTACTCGTTGGTCTTGAAGTCCGATGTCCTGAGGACGATGGGCCTGGGGTAGAACGCCCTGGTGACCTTGGAGATACCGTCGGCGAGTTTGTCGATCAGTTCCTGTTCCCTCCCCTCGGCGAGGAAAGCGCAGGGGTGCTCTCCGACATAGTTGGTGAAGAGGAACTCGATCCTCATCAGTCCGACTCCGTCACAGGGGAGCTTGGAAATCTCTTCCGCTTTAGCAGGCATGGACATGTTGACCATGACCTTCGTTCCGGTGATGGGGACGAACTCGGCGCAGACGTTGCCGCCAGCGGATTCGGAAACGGATGCGGTGTCCTTCTTCTTGGCGATGATGCCCTTGTAGACGTTACCGGTGGTACCGTCCACGGTGACCTCCATTCCGTTGGTCAGGCATTCCGTTGCGTTGCCGGTTCCCACCACACAGGGTGTTCCCAGCTCTCTTGAGATGATGGCGGCGTGGCAGGTCATTCCTCCCTCGTCGGTGATGATTCCGGCGGCCCTGCTCATAGCGGGGACCATGTCCGGCATGGTCATCTTGGTGACCAGGACGTCGCCTTCCTTGATGACGTCGAGACTCATGGAGGTGTCGTAGATGATGACCTTTCCTGTGGCGAGACCTGGGCTTGCTCCGAGTCCGGTGGCAACGATGGATTCGCTGGACACATCGTCCCCTACGGTCTCGTTCGTGACGGAGTTACCGGTGGCGGTGATGGGCCTTGCCTGAACGATGTATGCCCTATCGTCCTCGATGCACCATTCCATGTCCATGGGCTTGTTGTAGTGGATCTCGATCTGGCGTCCGATCTCCGCGATCTCGAGGATGCGGTCGTCCGCGATCTTCTGGACCTTGACCTTGTCCTTGGGCATGTCCTTCTTCTCGACTCCGCCGTTCTTTCCGCGGATGTACTTCCATGTCTGCGTGGAGATCCTCTTCTTCAGTATCTCCATCTTCTGTTTGTCGACGATGTATGTATCGGGTGTGACCTCTCCTCCGACTATGGCCTCTCCGAGTCCGTAGCCCCCTTCGATGACGATCTGCTTCGCACCGCTGTTGGGGTCCACCGTGAACATGATACCGGAGAATTCGGAGTTGACCATCCTCTGGACGACCACGGCGAGCTTCACATCCTCGTGGGCGTATCCCTGCTTCTCGCGGTACGCGATGGCCCTTGCGGTGAAGAGCGAGGACCAGCATTTCCTGATCTTGTCGAAGAGGTCCTCCTCGTCCTTGACGTTGAGGTAGGTCTCCTGCTGACCGGCGAAACTGGCGTCGGGAAGGTCCTCGGCCGTAGCACTGGACCTGACGGCGACGAATCCGATCTTTCCCTTGGGGAAGAGCAGCTTGTACTTCGATACGATCTCCTTCTTGAGGTCCGAAGGGATCTCGCATCCGTCGAAAAGTGCCCTAATCCTCTCGGAGGCGGCCACAAGGCTGTCGTCCGAGTTTCTGTCGATACCATCCAGCTCCTTGTTGATCTTTGTGAAAATCTTGCTCTTGGAGAGGAAGTAATCATAGGCCACTGTGGTGAGGACGAATGCCTCGGGCACAGGGAATCCGGCGTTCGTGAGCTCTCCGAGGTTGGCACCCTTGCCACCCACGAAGGGCACATCTTCGACATGCAGTTCGTTTACATCGACAATTTTCTTATCCATTGGGAGTCCCCGCTGTGTTTTACGCAGTTTGGAAGTTTGACGGAATATCCGTCCACATTCCAACTATAACCTCGCTCTTAATTATAAGTTGTCGGTCCCCGGGAGATGCATGTTAGTGGCCGTCCGGGCAGAATTGATAAAGATTGATGGCGATAGGGGCCGTCGTGATCAGAAGATTCCTGTCTTGGATAGTGTCCCTGACCGGACCGGGTACGGCCCTCCAGGAGGTGCTGTACGGTTTCATCATGGCTTTGATCTTCGTCTATGCAGCCAGGTTCGGACTGCTCGAATTCAGCGACAAAGCATCATTCGCCATCACCGTCACGGGAATGTGCCTCACGTGGGGCGTCATCGATGGGATAATATTCTACTACATATGGGCGCTCGATGCGAGACGCCAGCACAGGCTCATCACCAACGCGGACAACATGGATCGTGAGTCCAGGCTGAAAGAGGTGTTGGACTCCTTTTCCGGGACCACCTTGGACGTACTGTCGGACAAGGACAAGAGGGAAATCTGCGGTATGATCCTCGACAAAGGAGTGCAGTCCAAGGAGGAGTTCAGGGCCGATCAGAGGTCCATGGCTGCCAATTCGCTGGGATGTGTGTTCTTCGGGGTCGTCGGTCTTGTCCCGATACTGCTGCCCCTGCCATTCTTCGATGACCTGATTTATGCACTGGGGGTGTCCTGCATCCTTTCCGCGCTGTCCCTGTTCATCATAGGGTATCTGATGGGGCCATATCTGGGTCTTAACCGTATCATGACAGGTGTATTCCTGGCTGGGATATCAGTGGTGATATCCGTCATATCGGTCTTCACCGGCGGATGATCGATCGCTTGGACGGTCGCTTCCCGTCTTTGAATCTAATTTACGGATTTCCTAAAAATTTCTATTTAATATCGGCAATTCGATTACGATTTTCGTAGAAATCTATTGTTAATTGACCGAATATAGCAGAGGTGAACACCATTTTTCGTTTCTCTTAATAACAAATCTTTTAAATGTGTCACAGGACATAGGGCGAATCAGTGGTACCAAATGGATATCGAAATATGTTGGCACGGCAGAGGCGGACAGGGAGTCG
>JAFUHJ010000024.1 GCA_017468935.1 Candidatus Methanomethylophilaceae archaeon | reverse complement strand
TTTATTCTGTTATCATTGTTATTTTTGTTATGTTTTGAAAGTTGCATTTTCCGATATGCTGGATATATAAATGATTATACTAAAACATCAAGAAATCAGTTTCGTTCATATAATCTAGGTTTAGCTCAAGCAATCTGAGGATAGAAAGATTACCTGAATGGATAGTCTCTTTTCCGGGGCACCTCTCACCCCTCCACTTATCGCGAGGGGCAATATTGTATATCGCGTCTCACTTCTTCCTGATTGAATATTCTTTGTTCGCCGCATCCGCATAATCCCCTCGCTCCAGCTCCGTTCCAGGGCTCAAGTTACTCTCGGAAAAAGGAGTTGAACAAGATGGTAACATCGGAAGAACTGGATATGACCTTCCGGAAGGTCGGAAACGAATTCGGATTCGAGAACGTGGATACAGAGTTCTCTGCATACAGGGACCAGAATCGAAATTCTCGGAATGTAGCAACAAGTTCCGAGAATTTCAAACTCGGTATAGGTTAGGATGCGATACAGAATTCAGCTAAATAATGGAATATATGGGGATAGAAATGGGGGTAGAAAATGATCTGGATGATCATTCACCGAGTGTTATTATCCATCTACCGGATTTGGTGCTGCCTTCTCTCCTGAGAACTCCTGCTTCGACCATCTTCTTGAGACGTCTCTCGACCGTATTGATCGATATCCCTGTGATCTCAGAGATCACCCTTGCGGAGATCCCAGGATCTTTCTCGATGCATGTGAGGATCGCATCGTTCTTCACATCCGTATCGAATACATGCTGAGGCGCGTCTGGACGGAAGGCAGCTGACGATGTATCACCTGGCCCACGAGACGCAGACGTGGATTGTGGCCTACTCCCGCAGCGAGAACGTCCTGAACGTCATGGGGCAGGACGATGCCGGGACCGGCTCTTCGAATTCACGGATATGTTACAGATCTATCCCCAGTTCCTTCTGGGCTACATGGGCGACCGAATCCCCGTGCGAAGCAAGGGGGATCCATAGCAGAGGCTATGCAGAGGCGGTTCTTCGGAGGTCAGGTATAGAAGTCAAGACTCCGACTATACATACTTAACATCGAAGAAAAACAACGATGAAACAGAAAAAATCATCAATTGGAGTGCGGATGCGCTTGCTTGTAAGCCTCTACACGCTGACGAGTTTCTTCTGGAAGAGGATGCTTCTTTGCACACTCTGCTGCGTTATCAAGAACCTCTTCAACAGACATGTCGTCGTAGATCTGCCTTCTCCAGAGGGTGTAGTCGGAGCTTTCCCTGATGACATAGGAGATGAAACGTTCCATATCGACAGTGCCGACTGCGTCCTTCAGTATATTCATGCATCTGGCTGCGTTCTCAGAATCGGTATACATTCTCTTCACCTCTCTATAGTCATGAACTGAGCGGGGTTCACTATCTTGATTCTGTCAGTCCTGTATTTAAGAATACGGTCATCCGTAGTTATAAAGTAGTCGCACCTGCACCTGATCGCGGCTGCGACATGGGTGGCATCAATCGGTTTGACCCCGGTGCTGGCGATTTCGTCTACCAGAGGTTGCATCTCATCCTTCTCGGACTCGTCCACATAGTCTATAACATTGTCGTGAATGAACTCTGCTATGTGCTTCTTCGCATTCTCATCCTTCCTGCCCTCGTTCTCATAGATGTTGAGGAATGATGCCGCCAATTCCAGATGGCCTACTGTCACCAGTTGCTGGATGGCAAGCTTGGACTGGGATTCCAGACTGATACGGACTTGAGTCTGGTCATCGTATGGACGACCGTAGCAGCAATTATCGAGATAGATCTTCATTTCCACTCCGTTTGGGTGTAGGGTGTGGATGATAATATGGTTTTTCAGTTTGGGTCCAAATACTTCAAGCCCTCATATTTTTACTATTCTTTCAAAAAATTGAAGGGTAAACAAGAACATTATAATAGATAGAGCTGTAGTTTTAGTCATGGGAAAAACGAGCACACCTGCAACAGAGTATATCGAAGCTTTTCTAATTCTGATATTCGTCGTACCTGCTCTGGTTGGAATAATAAGAATTGTTAGTTCAGACGTAGATGGTGTTGAAGGAAATCTTATCAATGTGATTGCAGACGTATTGTCCCCAGAAGTATCCATCATATTGTTAGCGGTCAGTGTTTTTTCATATTTCACAGTGAAGATGCTGAAAAGTCGCGAGTGATGTTCCTGCAGATGATTTCCATCAACTTTCTTATGTACCGATTTTGCACGGTACATATATGGCAGGATACAAAGGAACCGATCAGTCCTGACCGTTACTCTTCACGGTAACCTTCTGATTAGCCTCATCGAAGGTTATCCTGAATCTGTCGAAGAATCCTTTCCTTCCGATTATCGTATGGGATAATGTCTCTGATTTTGGGTACAGCACACGGATCGGTACGTTGATCGTATAGCGCTCATGACCTCTGGCCACCTCTATGTCGACATTGGATATCACAGAATCGATATTTCCTGCAACACCATATGTACTGACCTTGGGGCCGCTGAGGTCCATTCCGAGTTTCTCTGCGCGCCGGTAATCGATGGCGCTCATATCTGCTCCGCTGTCGACCAATGCGTACAATTCCATCTTCTGATCCCCATTGGAAAAGACTGCAAGGATGAACGGACGTTTATAGAGTGTACCATCCGGATTGGGCGTATCGAGGTATCTGAATACCATCGACATGATATCACAGGAGCATGCATTCTGCAGGCAGAACTTCAGAAACGAAAGGGATCTTGGTAGGGCCGCATGCTCTCTTAGTGGCTTCGTAGACCTCATCGAAGGATTTCGAATGGGCCACTATGACCCCATCGCACATGCCGACGTATTCGCCGACATAGGGCCTTTTGTCCATTTTCATGAATGCGTCTCCTGACTTGCTCATGGTGATAAGAAAGCGGTTTTCGTACATAAACATGAGAGTTGTGGATCGACTCGATGCGTACGCACCTGCCGGCGGCGGGCACTGGGCCGGGGCCCGACGTGCCTCGCCGCACGGCTCCGGGTCGCCCGCACACTGCGCTTCGCTGACTGCTCGCTTGCGTGCGCGTCGTCCGCTCACGCGTCCGACAGGCGACTCTATGGGGATAGGTACTACCTTTGCCGTCCGTGATCTCAAGCCACCTGATACGGTTCCGCCGGGTCCTGGAACGCATGGCTGCTCATCTTGGGCTTGGATGCGGCGATGTTGTCCATGACCTCCTGCATGGACACAACCAGAGCAACCTTCGGGGTAATATCGCCCAGCTTCAGATCCGTGCCTCTGATCTGCCTCCTTATTTCGGCTATCGCCGGCTTCACCCTCGGATAGTCCGCACTGAACGCGTGGATGGTGTTGTTGAAAATGTGCGTTGCAGGCTCTCCGCACCGGTCGCACATCCCCGTATACACGTTAAGAGAACCTCCGCAACAAGCGCATGTCCTCGTGACCCTGTAGCTCTCGGTGGCCACGGTCTTGATGCTCCTGTTGGACAGCTGCCCGAAGTAGTTGTTTCCAATCAT
>JAFUHJ010000023.1 GCA_017468935.1 Candidatus Methanomethylophilaceae archaeon | reverse complement strand
CCCAACAGGGCCATCGATTACGATTACGGAATGGGTCTCCTCGACATGGCCGACGAGTATGATAGGATGGAGAGGGCATACTTCTCCAACGAGTTCACAGAGGCTGAGGAGAACAACGTTGCAGCCTACGTCATCGCACAGCACAACCATGTTCCCGAACAGCTTCCCCTGCAGATCTCATACAGGCATTTGGTGAACGTAGTCCAGATGACCAAGGATTTCGACGGCGTCATGCAGGTGCTCGGAAGAACAGAGGATATGTCCAAGGCCACCGACTTCGACATCAAGAGGCTTCAGGTCAGGGTGGATTGCATCAGATTCTGGCTGGCCAACTTCGCTCCAGAGAACGTGAAGTTCTCCATACAGGAAGCCGTTCCAGCGAACATCGAGCTCAGCGCCGACGAGAAGGCTTACTTCAAGGCGCTTGCCTCTCAGTTCAAAAGTATCGAGTGGAACGCAGAGCAGATCAATGCCGCTGTAACGGATGTGGCCAAGGATGGGATCGGCAACAAAGGTGCATTCAAGGCGATGTACAAGATCCTCATCGGAAAGAACATGGGTCCGAGGCTCGGGCCGTTCCTTGCCAGCATGGACAGGCAGTTCGTCCTCGACAGGCTCGAGCAGGCCGCTCAGTGACACTTATCGTTTTATCGGTGTAAAGGGATGAGGGAGCATGGTTCCGAGCGACATTGTACCGAATCTGACGGTCGTAGGTATAGCCGTGACCGTAGTATCGTTCTTAGCGTTCGTCTTCGCTCCTAATCCTCTCTTCCTGGGTTTCTTCGCGCTCGGAATAGTCCTGATGGTCGGAGGATACACGCTCGTCATCTATCTGAACAAGAAGACCGACGAAGCGATAGAGGCCAAACAGCTGGAGCTCGACGAGAGGGGATATATCATGTCCCTCGACGAATCCTACGTCCCCTATCAGGATGAGGCGACCATAGAGACACTGGAGTGATCGCTGTGGCCGCGCTGAACGCCCACATCCTGTACCTTCTCTTCGATTCGGCCAACATGCACAGATGGAACGACCATCTCAGGCCGGTCGACCTGACGGAGATGGACAAGCAGGCCCACAAGGCAGCGATCTCGTGGGTCCTTGGGAAATATGAGGAGAAGGCGGGCAACTCGGTGGATTGGCGCAGGCTCATCGAACACCAGATGTTCTCGTTCATCCAGCGTTCCGTTCTGACAGACCTGAAACCGCAGGTCTTCCACAAGATATCCCAGGACAGGAGGGATGAGGTCAACGCTTTCGTGATATCCGAGTTCGACAGGCTCGTCCCGGATTCGGATCCTACGTTCAAGAAGAGGTTCATCGACTATCTTGGAATGGACAACAGGTCCCGCGAGGATGACATAGTCCGCGCCGCACATTATCTGGCCACCCGCTGGGAGTTCAACTTGATCTACGATTCGAACAGGTCCATTTACGGTATCGACATAACCCGCGAGGAGATCGATGATCAGATCGACCAGCACAAGGACCTCGCAGGCGTGAGGGAGATAACGACCCTGAGGAGCGGGGCATTCAACTTCGTGGATCTGATAGGGCAGCTCAGGTTCCAGCAGCGCTGGGCGAGGACCCCCCGCATACCCAAGACCACCGTTCTCGGTCACTCGCTCATGGTCGCGGATTCGATGTTCCTTCACGACATAGATTCCGGTGTATCGGACAGACAGATCTACAATGATTACTACACCGGTCTGTTCCATGATCTTCCGGAGGTGCTCACGAAGGATGTCATCACACCCATCAAGGTCAACGTATCGGGACTCGCATCGGTCCTTGAGGAGTATGAGCGCGAACTCGTTGACGAGAGGATACTCCCGCTCATTGAGAAGGAATGGCATGACGAGTTCAGATTCATGGTCCTCGATCCATTCACCGATGTGGAGGGAGGGGAATTCGGCCCTCGCAACGGATACGATCTGAAGACCTGCGACAACCTTGCAGCTTACATGGAGGCACACATCTCCATCTGCTACGGGGTGAGCTCGTCGACCTTGAGGGAGGGGGAGCGCGACATCCGTCTGAAACTTCTCGGCAGGAGGAAAGGTATCGATACCGCCAAGATCATCAGCGAACTCGATACCATGCCTATTTGAACGATTAATCATATCCTTCGATCATGAGGAAAGATTTCGGAGCCAAGCCCTGTATTTATCCTGAACCCGTTCTGATCGTAGGTACATACAACGAGGACGGTACGCCCAACGCTATGAACGCAGCCTGGGGAGGTATCCACGAGGATTTCGAGGTGGGCCTGTGTCTGTCGCCCGAGCACAAGACCGTGGAGAACATCCTGAAGCGCAAGGCATTCACTGTCGCATTCGCCACCGTTGAGACGCTGGTAGGATCGGATTACGTTGGTATCGTTTCCGGTAACGATGTCAAGGACAAGTTCGCAAAGGCAGGATTCACCGCAGAGAAGAGCGAGAAGGTAGATGCGCCTATCATCAAGGAACTCCCTATCTGCCTGGAGTGCAAGCTGAAGAGCTACACCGAATCATGCTGCGAATGCATCGGGGAGATCGTCAATCTCAGCGTCGACGAATCCGTACTCACCGACGGCAAGGTCGATCTGAAGAAGTTCCACCCGATCATCTACGACGGATTGAATCACGACTATCTCGCATTCGGCGAGAAGGTCGGCAACGCATTCAACGACGGTAAGAAGCTCAGATGAAAATGATGGGGGGATGACCCCCCTTAAACCGTGTGCCCAGCACACATGGTTGGAATCTTTGGATTCCATCCACAAACGTTTTGTGGATTCTAGGAGGTGAAAGTCCTCTGCGGGCCCGAAGGAGGGAACCGCTAGTCAGAGGCAAGGT
>JAFUHJ010000022.1 GCA_017468935.1 Candidatus Methanomethylophilaceae archaeon | reverse complement strand
GCGGCTATTTCCCTGTCTATGCGGAAGGACACAAGGTGACGGAATGACATTCTTCAACGATACCCGCATGATGTGCAAGGGGATGCTGATCGTCATCTCGGTCGGGCTTATCGCCAGGGTGGCCCTCGGATACCTTCTGGAATTCAATAACGATGTGACGGCCTGGGCCATGACCATCGGCAACTTCGAAGCCGGGGCCGGACTCTATGACATGGCAGGTTATTACTATCCTCCGGTCTGGGGATACATCCTGGGCGTGTTCTCGGAGTTCCTTGCACTCACAGGGGTCGATGCATGGGGCGACATCTTCCCTCAGCTCCTGTTCACTGAGGATTGGGAGGATGCCACTCTGTCCACGCCCGCTTTCAACATGGCCCTAACCGTGATGCTCACCGTCTCCGACCTCATAGTATCCTTCCTGATATACTGGCTCATAAAACGCCAGACCGGGGATATAGTGAAGGCGAAGATCGGATTCGCACTGTTCTTCATCGGTATCAATGTAGTATTCGTCTGCGGTTGCTGGGGGCAGTTCGATTCCATTTCCGCCCTTATGGCGCTGCTTTGCGTCTGCCTGCTACTCTCGAAAAAGGATATCCTCGCAGGTATGATGTTCACTCTGGCGACGCTCCTGAAGCTGTTCCCTGGATTCCTCATCTTCATACTCATAGCATACATATTCGTCAAGAGGGAGGATTGGAGGGCCAGCGTGCTCAAGGCCGGGATCGGTGCCGCCCTGATGCTTGTCGTCCTCATGGTACCTTCCATCATGGACGGAACGGTCATGGACAGCATCGCCTTCCTGACTGCCCGTGCAGAGGGTGCTAACGAAGGCATCGCCGCTGCAGCGTTGAAGTACAGTTCGCTTCTGATCTACCCGTTGATCCTTATTCTGGAGATACTGATCGCATACAGGTTCGTCAAGCACCGTGGCGATGAGGATATCGACTCCGGGTTCATCTGGTATGTGTTCCTGGCAGCCCTGGTCCTCTTCTTCTACCCCAGTACACCCCAGTACCTGATACTGCTGATGCCGTTCGTGATAGTTGCGGCCGTGGTATATGAGAACAGACTCGTCAGGCCTACCCTGTTGCTCATGGCGGGTTCGACGATATTCATGCTCCCGTCCCTACCTATGCTGCTCGGTACGGTGACGTTCTACGACGGATTAATGTCGTTCGACCAGTGGATGTCCCTTTACGATATGTTCTACAGCGGACCCGTGGGCCTGACATACGTCATTGCAGGGATAGGTGCGGCCATACAGTACGCCGCATGGTTGTGGATGGGCGTCATCGCACTGGACCATATGGGCATAGACCTGAAGAAGAGGATCCTTGGCAGGATGCACTCGGAAGCGGGAACGGACTGATCAGCGCCTGCCTTCCCATTCGGCCATGAACTCATCCAGATATCCGACCATGTAATCATGCCTGGCCTGCGCCATATATTTGGCCGTACGCGTGTTCATCATATCCTTCAGGAGCAGTAGCTTCTCATAGAAGTGGTTCACTGATGTGCCCTGATTGGCGAAGTATTCCTTTTCGGACATCCCCTCCTTCGGACCCTCTCCGGGGATGTGCATCGCACGTCCTTTGCTGCCTCCGTACGCGAATGCCCTGGCGATGCCTATGGCCCCGATGGCATCCATGCGATCGGCGTCCTGGACTATCTTGCCTTCCAGTGTTGAAGGCATCACTGAATCCTTCCCCTTGAAGGATACCTGAGAGATGATCTCGCAGATGAATTCCTGATCTTTTGCAGGTATCTGCTCGGAATCCATGAACCTCCTGGCGTTGGCGAAACCGTTGTCCCCGAACAGCTTGCGGTCATCGACATCGTGCAACAGAGCGGCCAGACGGACAATGCCCATATCCCCGCCCTCCTTGGAGCATATCGTGCGGGCCAGGTCATGGACCCTGATGGTATGGTACAGATCGTGTCCGCTGCTATCGCCGTCGAATATCCCTTTTGCGAACTCCTTCGCCCTGTCGAAGACCGATTCATCCATTGCAATCGTACAAAGATGGACAGCGATGGATAAAAGAACGATGACACTCTTCCTCAGTACATGGAAAGATACACTCTCATAGACCATACCGCCGATATGATGGTCAGGGCGAACGGTTCCACATTGGAGGAATGCTTCGCAAATGCCGCTTTCGCGCTGTTCGACCAGACGGTAGACCTTTCCAACATCGGTACATCCGAGGAGACGGACATCCGTGTCACCGGGATCGATGACGAGGACAGACTCTATTCGTTCCTGTCCGAGATGCTGTTCATAGAGGATGCCGACAACCTGATCCTCAAGGAATTCGAAGTGAGCTTCGACGGAGATGATGTCGTATGTCATGCCAGAGGCGAGACACTGGACAGGACCAGGCACAGGATCAGATCGGAAGTGAAGGCCGTCACATACCACATGATGGAGATAGACCGGGATACTCCGTCGGTGACCGTCCTCTTCGATGTCTGAGAAAACGTCCAATGCCTTTTATCGGACGATACCATTGTACTCTTCGATGCTCAGACTTGGTTGGTTCTCCACAGGCAGGGGTCCAGGATCCCGCAATCTTCTGAAGGCCGTTATGGATCAAAAAGAGAAGGGTGCCCTCGATATCGAGATCGCCTTCGTGTTCTGCAACTGGGACAACGACGAGGAGGAAAATCCCAAGAGGGAGCAGAGACAGATATTCTTCGATATGGTCGAAGGTTACGGCATACCGTTGGTCACCGCCTCATGGAAGAAGTTCAGACCCGACCTCTGGGAGAAGGACCAGAGGGAATGGCGCGACGAGTACGGGAAGGTCCTCAGGGAACTCACCGGAAGGTACGATTTCGATCTCGGCATACTTGCCGGATACATGCTCTGGATGGATGACGAGACATGCAGGCAGTACGACATGCTGAATCTGCATCCCGCACTCCCCACCGGGCCCAAAGGCACATGGCAGGAGGTCATCTGGCAGCTCATCTCGGAAAAAGCCGACCGCCAGGGCATAATGATGCACATATGCACGGAGGAATGGGACAGGGGCGCTGCCCTCACGTACTGCGGATTCCCCATACGCGGAGGGAAGTACGATAAGCTCTGGGCGGACATGGATGCCAAGCTGAAGACCAAATCCCTGGATCAGATCAAGCAGGAAGAAGGGCAGGACGAGCCGCTCTTCAAGACCATCAGGGAGGACGGTGCCAAGCGCGAACTGCCACTCATCGTCGCGACAATCCGCGCATTCGCAGAGGGGAAGGTGGAGATAAGGGACAAGTGCCTCTACTCCGACGGAAAGAAACTGAATGCGCCTTACGACCTGTCCGTGCAGGTCGACTCCTCGCTGGAGGGATGAGATGCCGGACGAGTTCGATCCTACCGTCGATCTGGGGCTACCTCCAGACAAATACATAATCTGTACGTGCTGGGGATTCCTGACCAGGAACAACGATATCAGGGACCTCTGCGGCGATTTCATAGAGAATGGGAAGCATTTCTTCGACGTCCTCGACAGATACGACAGACTCACATCGTACGTCCTCAACAGGGAGGATGCCACGGCCGGAAGTTACTACAAATGGTGCGTACCGTTCCTAAAGGCATGCGGTGCCACCGACCATCTGATCTACGAGAACAGCAAGAAGAACCTGCAGATGATGCCCAACGCGAGCAGGACCATGAGATACATCTCCAACATGATGCCCTCGCACATCACCACATCGGTCTTCGAGCACGGCATGATGGAGATACTGGACAGGCTGAACATCCCGCTATGCCAGGTGGCCGACACAAAACTCATCATAGACCAATCTATGATGGGAAGGGCCGAAGCACGCAGGCTCAGGGACCTGGCCGCAGAGATAGCCGCACTCCGCATCCCGGATACGTTCTACGAACTGAACGTTCCAACCGAACTAATGGACGAGGACGTCACGATCATAAGGACTCTGGATTCGGTGTTCCCCGGAAAGATCTCCAGTCTTGGAGCGATGGGGATGATGGAATCTGCCGACCCCATGACCTCCCACAAGAAGGCATACCGCATGCTGGATATCAGGAGGCTTACGGCGATCGACCTCGATTCCACCATGTACATCGGAAGCGCATCCACGGACTTCCAGCCATTGGACCTGGTGCGTGACGCCAACGGTCTCGCCATATCGTTCAACGGAGAGGAATTCGCCGTAAGGGGCAGCAACGTAGCAGTATTTTCGGAGGACACCACGGTCGCATCCGTATTCGCAAGCGTGTTCTTCGACAAGGGTACCACTAACGCCACGATGATGGCAGAGAACTGGAGCAGGGAGTACCTCAGGAAGATGGACTTCCCGGACCAGGCCCTCCTGGAAACATTCCTAAGGGAGAATCCGGATAAGCTCCCCGAAGTTCATCTGGTAACAGAGAAGAACGTTGACGAGATATCGAAGAGGAGCGACGCGTTCCGCAGGACCGTCGTCCGCTGATGAAGGTGTTTTCCTGCCTGGGATCAGAACGGCATACAGAAAAGAGACAGATATATCGGATTATGGCTCACTGCCGGGATAATTCTTGGTACCGTGATAACGTATGAGCTGCAGCTTCCTGAAGGCCGATGTCGGAAGATGCATGCCGAAACGGGTCAGACTGGCCATCGCCATGATGGTCTTGATGGGGACCTGTTTCTCCTTCCCGACGATGATGTTCCTGTGCTTCACGATGTCGTCAAGGAATCCATCGAGATCCGTCGCCTCCGATACGGTGAGGACGTGCCCCACCTCGTGCAGGAGATGCCCGTCGGTACCGCCAGTGAATCCGATGCCGTAATCCTTAGCGTGCTCCCATGCCTTGATATTCTCTCCGCGGAACATACCGCTGCAGATGACCTCGTAGGCATCCAACCTCTTTGCGACTTCGGCATCCAGTATACCATGGTTGATTGCCTTCTGGATGCCTTTCACTGATGCAAGGTATCCGAGAGGGTGTGCCCCCGATACGACACAATTGACGTCCTCGAGAGAATCCAGGATCCATTCGGTGCCCTTATCGATCGCCAGCCAAGGACTGGGCGAGATATAGGGCTTGACATTCTTCGTCCAGTACTCGATCATCTCATCGAAG
>JAFUHJ010000021.1 GCA_017468935.1 Candidatus Methanomethylophilaceae archaeon | reverse complement strand
TTGAGAAGATGCGGGCGGACCCGCTTTATATTCAGTTCGCCTCGCCCTCCGCGAGGTCCCTGTAGTCGTCGACTGCCCTCAGCAGCCTCGTGCCGTCCGGATAGGAGGCTAGCCTCTCCTTCTCGAGGATCCTCCTCTTAATCGGGTCTATCCCAAAGTCCGTATCGACGTTGGTCAGGAGACGGAAGAGGTTGAATTCGAAGACACCCTCCGGAAGCCCGTCACCGTCGAGTTTCGTGGGCATCACAACCGTTCTCATAAGCATGCTCGACATTCCAAGCGGGTCGATCCCATCTCCTCCGGTCCACCTGAGGTCCAGCCCGGGGATCTCCCCGACCAGTCCCTTGGCCACCAGATCCTCGTAGGTCCTCCGGAGATCACGGTCGCTCCTATAGTCATCGGGCAGCGCTCCGCATCTCTCGAGATAAGTGTCGCGGTTGAGTCTCACGAACTCATCCCCGGTCACCCACTCCGAGAAGTCATCGGAGTATTCCCTGTCGGAATCGCCGTATATCTTGGCCATCAGCGTGTCCGCTAGGTCCTTGACAATCCCCTCCGGGGCCTCTTTCATGTAGTCGGTAACCGCGAACTCGATGGTGCGTCCGACCCTCACCCAACGACACTTCATGTCCCTGAAGGGGCTGAACTCGACGCTCCTGACGTCGACACCGTACCTCTCCGCCGCATCGGCGAAGATCTCTTTGAGCGTCCCGCTGTGCATCAGAACATCCCCTCCGGATAGTTCCCGTCGTCATCGAGGATGTAGCCGGGACCCCATACTCTCACGGTCCGGATGATATCGTAGTCTCCGATCCCGTAGCCAAGATGTTTCGTAATGGTGTTTGATACCGCATTGTCTCCAGTGCGGTGATTTCCTATGTATGCTTCACCTGCGTACATGTTTTTCACCGGGCCGAAACCCAAGCGGCTGTCCGAAGCCAGGCCATACGTGACTTGCGCTGAACAAGGAGAACATCAAATATTCAACAGAAAGAAGTGAAGCGCAAGGCCGATAGGCCCTGGCAAGTTTAGCGTAGGGTGAAGGTCCAAGGTGAAAAACATAGCAGGTATGTTCACCTATTCTCTATTGTGATATCCGAATGATGCCTGATGCGGATCAATTCGTAAGGCTCCATCTGGCCTTGTAGAGCTTCACGCGATCGTCCAGCATCCTCACTGTCGCCATCCTGCAGTAGTCCTGCATATTCCTGACAGGGCCGTTCACGCGGATGAAGTAATTGATCTTCTCGAGCTGTTTCTCGGTGACTATCAGCGTGACCGGAGTATATTCATCAGAGTCATATTGGACCGTGGCGGCCTTCAACTCTCCGAGTTTCGGTCTGATCAGCTCATAGATGAAATCATCCATCCTCAGTTTGTCCTCGCATTCGGATGAATGCAGCTCATATTCGATGCACCATTGGTTGATCAGAAGATCGGTAAGGGATCTGACCGCGGCCGCAACGAACTCCGGCCTCGATGTGTAATCATTCAGCGATTCGTTATCGATGCGATCGATGATCTCATCGGATAGATTGATGACCTTCCTCACTGTCGGAGGTTTGGGCATAGTCTTCTTCATGTGCATATAATCATCAAATCTTGTTAATATATGCTTTGATACAATCAATATTCAAAATTCCTAAATTTATGTAGATACGCATAATTATATACTACAAGCACATTAGACTGATTGACGCCACCGAACTCCGGCGCCAACGAAACTATTTCCCCGGAAGGGTCGAGGCCCTTCCCGAGGAAAGGAGGATCCTATGTATCCCGAGAATGACAACAGACAGGGAGCAAAGCGCTCCAGGGAGAACCTCGACGATACCGCCCGTGCAAACGGGCTCGAGGCGATCGCTTACAGAGCAGGTATCAGGCAAACGAACGAAACAGCGGTCATCGAAGCGATGACTGAGATCGAGAGGGCGGCACCATGACGAAGAACCAATTCAGGACCGACACCGAAAGATACCTCGATTTCATCAAGGACAACTTCGAGGGCACGACTTATGACGAGAAATGCCGCAAGATGAGGCAGTATGCCGACATCTTCTACGAGCTTTACACTCAGGGCAAGATCTCCACATGCAATCCCAAGAATCTGAGGAAGGAGGACATATACGCCTATCAGCTGTTCAGGAGGAGGACTGTCATGGACACAACGATCCTCAAGGACTTCTCCATGATCAGCGACCTTCTCGCTTTCGTCGGGAACACCGCCATGATGGAATACAAGGCAGTTTACGGCAAGAAGAAGCCCAAGAGCTACTCCGGCAGGAAGGATCCCCTTCCCGACGAGGTCATCGATAAGGTGTACGACCTTGCCAGGATGACCGACAATTGGACCATCCTCGAGGGTTGCGTTGCGATCATCCTCGGATGTGCCGCGGGCCTCAGACCTCAGGAGATCAAGCAGCTCTATGCTCACGACGTCCATCATCTCGAGGCTGAACCATATGTCTACATAGAGCACGTGAAAGGAGAGGGTTCGTGGGGCCGCAAGAGGAAGGCTCCGTTGAATGACGGGGTGAGCGACATCATAGAGAAGTACCTTCAGATGCGTGAGAGGAAGCTCGAGGATGCCGGTCTGATGAGCGAAGCGATGTTCCCGTCCTTCAGGACCAACAGGGAATTCGTAACGCAGCAGTCCATGAGCAGGTTCAAGGGAAAGGTCCAGAAAGCGTTGAACGTCAAACCGTTCGAGCTCAAGGACGCCCGCCGCTCATACGGTCAGAGGATGTTGGATCGCGGTGTACCGATCGCAAACGTATCCTACTGCATGGGGCACGATTCGATCGAGACCACTCAGAAGTTCTACGCGAACTATCGCGAGAAGCAGATGCTCAAGGGAGTCTATAGCACCCCCGGGATACAGGAGAACATGAGGGGCAGCTGATACCATTGAACGGGTGTGGGTCCGACGCACACCCTT
>JAFUHJ010000020.1 GCA_017468935.1 Candidatus Methanomethylophilaceae archaeon | reverse complement strand
GGCGACATCTGGGACGAAAGCGATGCCGTTCAGCAGGATGTTCGTGCCTCTACCGGAGGATGCTACATCGTGAAGGGAATGGCCAACTTCGACGACGTCATGGATAAGGTAGGCATCTTCATTGACCGCGACGGTTACGAGGACACCAACTTCTCGGGATTCATAATGCACAAGCTCCAGAGGGCACCCACTAAAGGAGATGTCGTGGAACTGGACAATGCCACGATAACCGTGACGAACGTCAAGGGTCACCGTGTGATAGATTGTTCCTTGGAGGTCAAGAACGAGCCGATCGAGGAAGGTTCTTCCTGATACCCTCGATGAATTCGGTCATCACCTTGACAG
Source organism: Candidatus Methanomethylophilaceae archaeon (assembly GCA_017468935.1). GTDB lineage: Archaea > Thermoplasmatota > Thermoplasmata > Methanomassiliicoccales > Methanomethylophilaceae > Methanoprimaticola. The sequence continues at coordinate 1,834 of JAFUHJ010000020.1, read as the reverse complement.
CGACCTCTTTCTTTGCCGGATGGGCCTGGACCTTTCCGAATATGGATATGACATCACCGTGATGGGCGATCTCGTAGATGCCCTGCACGGCCTTCTGCTTGTCAAGACGGAGGTAGAACATATCGTCCTCGTCCACACGGTTGTCCATGTCCTCGAGGATGAAATCCAGGACACCCTCCCCTAGCTTGGAGAACAGGTCCGTGAACTCCCTCTGCTTGGTTATGCGGGTCTCGAGTATCATCATGGTGTTGCCGTGCTCACTCTCGGTGATCTCCTCCTCGAACTCTATGTCCCCGAGGAGCTCCTTCAGCGTATCTTCCAAGAGATCCTGTCTCTCCGTGGCATAACAGAATGTCTGGACCCTCACCCAGTGGAATGTCACCTGCATGCTCATTCCTCCTTAGGGAGCAATGCGGCGATTGCCTCGGGATCGTGTGCAGAGAAATAGTACACCCTCTTCCCGGTGACCTTCAGTCCGACGGCCATCTCCTCTCCGACGACGGAGTAGGTCCTGTACTTGACGCCCTTCAGGTTCCAATCGGAATAGTTCTTGATCTGATTCATCTCGCCGACCCTGGTGGTGATGATCTCAGCTTTTGGTATGGTCACCCTTCTGAAAACATGGAAGATCTCCACCCTGTCCTCGTAGACGGTCACTGAATACCTGGCCGCGAAACAGGCGATCACGCATATGGCGAAGAAGACCCCGCATATCAGAATGGCTGTCATGGACATTCCGTCATAGTATGCGAACTTGGTCACCAGCATTGCTAGCCATGTGATAACAAGCATGGCCGATAGAAGGATTGCCAGATTCTTCGGCAGAATCATACGCGATTCCTGATAGGAGGGCTCCATGCCAGTCAATCGGATTCGCCATATAAATCCGTATCTTGGCTACGATGCTTCGGCCTTGTGGGTCCTGAATCATACCGTCCAATCATAAATTTAGTCAAGCCTAAATCTTTAATACATTTTTAGTCATTCCTAAATTGATAGCATGGGTAAGATAGCTATTGTATACTGGAGCGATACGGGAAACACTGAAGCCATGGCAAAGATTGTCAAGAACAGTCTAGAATCGTCCGGAGCGGAGACATCCCTCCTCTTCGCGGATTCCTTCAGTGCCGCTGACGTAGACGCTTATGATGCGCTCGCCTTCGGATGCCCTGCAATGGGAAGCGAGGTACTCGAGGAGGATGTCTTCGAGCCTATGTTCTCTTCGGTGGAAGAGAAGCTCTCGGGGAAGAAGGTGGTCCTGTTCGGATCCTACGACTGGGGAGACGGCGAATGGATGCGTGAGTGGACCGACCGCACCAAATCGGACGGAGCGGATGTTGTAGCATCTGTGATTGCACATCTTGATGAGTTCGACGAGAAAGAGCTCGGAGAGGCAGCAGCGAGACTGCTCTGACCCTTCTGTGCAAATGAGAGGTCCCCCGCTCCCTCTCCACTTTAATTCAATTCTAATCCAAAAACGATGGCAAATACGTATTACACTGTAATCGGAATCACCGATATGTTATCACATACTGTCCAAAAGGGTTGGTGAGGGAACGGACATCGATGAGAGGCACCTTCAATGATTGAGACATGCGCTTATCATACCCCTGGGCAATTCCTTCTTCGCCATACGGCGGATCGTTACGGTCGGATGCACATCGGACTGGACATCATTATACTGGGCCGTCTGAGGACACTATTGGATAATTGGCAACCTTTATATGTGACCTATCTATCCTGGACTATGTTGGTCCCGTAGCTTAGCACGGTTTGAGCGTCCGGCTGATAACCGGAAGGTCCTGAGTTCAAATCTCAGCGGGACCACTCATCT
>JAFUHJ010000019.1 GCA_017468935.1 Candidatus Methanomethylophilaceae archaeon | reverse complement strand
TTCCTGTGTGATCTGATAGAGGTTGTGCTCGGCGATGAGCTTGGTCTTCTTGCCCTTCTCCATCTTCCTGAGCTCCTCAAGGGTGTGTCCGCGGCATGCGGGACAGTTGCAGTCCAGGGATTCCATCTCGGCGAGACGGAACGTTCCGTCCACGAACATCATCCTCTCGTCGCGGGCGAACTTCGCATAAGATGCGGAATCGAAGAAATCGCATCCCATCAGTGCGGCGAATGCGAGGATCATGGGGTGGCCGGCACCGAACAGATGTACTGGACGGTTGGGATTCAGCCCCTTCTTGCTGGACATGATGACATCAACGAGTTCGGCGTACCTGTACTGCTCCATCAGGGGGACGACACCTCCGATCGGGTGCACGTCGATGTCCATGGTGGCCATCCTGCGTGCGCAGCTCTCCCTGAGGTCCGTGTAGATGGAACCCTGTGCGACACCGTTGATCATCATCTCGCCCTTCATCTCGCAGGCCTTTTGGGTCCTCTCAAGAGTGACCTCTATGGATTCGGCGGTCTGCTCCTTCGTCCAATATGGTTCCGTGAAAATGTCGAGGACCGTACCGATGTCGGTACCGATGGATTTCTGGAATTCGATGATCTCCTCGTTGGTCAGTTTCACTTCCCCGTACATGTGGCTCTGGAACGTTCCGGAGTCGGTCATGATGATCCCGGGGAAGTCGAGCATCTCGTGGAGTCCCACTGCCTGGGCCTTCTCCTTCAGCTCGGGGGTGTTCTTGATGATGTATGAGTTCGTGATCAGGGACTTGAAACCGAATTTGTCATAGAGTTCCCTGGCAGGTACCGTGTTGATCTTGGGGTTGATTACAGGGAACAGCGCCGGTGTCTCCATCGTGCGTCCCGAATTGGTGGTGAACTTTCCGATACGGGCGAGCCCGTCCCTTCTGATGATCTCGAACATTGGTCGGAGCATGGGGATATCGTTTTAAGGGTTTCTGCACGATCGGAGGCCAAGGGCCCTCTTGAAGCACATGTGCATGTAGGGAGATAATGTGGATGAATGGGAATCGTTCCTGATACCTTCCGCGGAGGTGTCCTTGACGATGCCCAATCTGGAGTTGAATTCCCTCTCCTCGTCATCGTCCACTACAACGGACAACCTGATCGCTCCCAGTACCTTCTTGTCGGCATCGAACCACAACACCTCGGCATCGCAGTCCTCCCTCAGGATGAACGACTGCATGAATCTGAATGGTTCCCTGGAATCTTTCGGATCCAGTTCCTCCTCGTAGTCGAGTGTACCGATCTCCGTTATGCGGTCGAACACCGTCTTTATATCATCCTCGTCCACACGGATGACGTTCATCTTCAGGGCCTTGAAGTCGCTGATGAGTTCTATGTCATCTGACATGCATATGCCTCGTTACGGATATTGAAAAGGATGGGTGCCTGTACGGCACCCGGTTCACTGTGAATCCAGCTGTTTCTGCCTCTCGTCGGCGTACACCTTGGCGATGGCATTCTTCATGATTGTGTCGGGCACGTCCTCGATGTACTCCTTCTTCCAATCCAGGGTGGGGCGTCCGAAGAGGATCTTGCTGGGCTTTCCGTGGTCGCAGCTCTCCTCGACATCGAGATGCCTGATCTCGAGCCCGTCTATGATCTCCGGGATGGTCCTGCCGTTGATCAGCACCTCATGTTTGCCGTCCTCGATGACAGTATCCTTGAACGAACATGAGATGTCCCCTGCCTTCATCTCGTATATGAGGTCCTGGATGTAGGCCCTCATCTTTCCGTATGTGGGTCTCCTGATGCTGACGTCGTCTATGTCCTTCTCGGTGTGGATGTATTCGATCTCGATCATGGCCATGTTCGAGGGATTATAGGTCACGGTTAAAAAGGATATGGGAAGGCAATTCGCCAGGACTGGGGTTAATATATAGCAAGTGGGCGATGGAGAGAGCATGGTCACGGATCTTTCCAAGTTCATGGATGCTGTACGCGAGAAATCCCCGCTGGTGCACCACATCACCAACTATGTCACGGTGAACGATTGTGCGAACATCTGCATATGCTCTGGAGGTTCTCCGGTCATGACGGATGAGATGAAGGATGTAGTGGACATGTCGCGCATCGCGGGCGCCGTGGTGCTCAACATGGGCACTCTGAACGAGCGCACCGTCGAATCCATGCAGATGGCCGGCAGTGTGGCCAAGAAGAACAAGGTCCCCGTGGTGTTCGACGCAGTGGGTGCAGGTGCAACGGCATACCGCAACCAGGTGGCCGACAGGATCATCAAGAATGTGAAACCGGAGGTCCTGAAGGGCAATGCAGGGGAAATATCGTTCCTTGCGGGTGTCGCAGGAGGCGTAAAAGGAGTCGATTCCACGAGCACCGCGGATAACATCGGCGATCTGGTCATGGGGCTCGCGAAGAAGTATGACTGCATCGTCGTGGCCACCGGTAAGAAGGATTACGTCTCCGACGGCAAGGATCTTTACGTCCTTTCGAACGGATCGGATTATCAGGGGACCGTATCCGGAACAGGATGCATGCTGAGCTCGGTCATCGGAGCATATGTCGGTGCGAACGGTGCTGACATGTCAGCAGTCATGGCAGCGATCACGGCATTCAATGTCGCAGCGGAGCATGCGGAATCGGAATGCAAAGGTCCCGGTTCCTTCAAGGTCTCATTGTTGGACTGTCTTTAC
>JAFUHJ010000212.1 GCA_017468935.1 Candidatus Methanomethylophilaceae archaeon | reverse complement strand
TTCGATGCAACGAACATGAAAGGGCTCAACTATACGAACAGATACGTCAGGAAGACCGGCAACAAGTCAGCCGCGATGTATTTCGGTGTCGACGATGCGAAGGATTTCGCGGATAGGTCGGGAACGGAACTCCTGGAATGCATCCCGTTCTTCACGGATGCACGTAAGAAGCTGTGGAGGAAGACCCACCTTATCACCCGCATCTCCATGGCATGGGCGGACAGGTTCGGTATGGCCAAGATACTGCGTCTGAAACTTTGAGAATTATCGGTAAGATGTTTGTATCCGGGGCGATGCCCCGGTTGAATTGATCAATCGTCCTCCGGCTCGACCTCGATCTCGTCAGGGGCCTCGTCGAAACCCTCATCGAACTCGAATTCGTCCTCTGCCTCGAAGAGATCGTCCGCGACGAACCTCATCCACTTGAAGGCCTCCTTGTTGGACTTCTTCACACCGGTACCGTAATGGTACATCAGGGCGAGGTCGTACATCGCGCTGGTGACTCCCTGCTCAGCGGCCTCCTTCATCCACTTGAAGGCCTCCTTGTAATCCTGCTTGGTGCCCTTTCCTTCGAGGCACATGGTGGCAACAGCATACTGTGCCAGTGCGTGGTCGGCCTTTGCAGCCTTGAGGTACCACTTGAAGGCGGTCTTCTTGGATTTCTTCGCTCCGATTCCGGTGAAGTACATCTCTCCGAGATCGAACTGTGCATAGGGGTTGTCCTGCTCCGCTGCCTTCTTGAACAGCTTCAACGCGGTCTCGTACGACTGCTCCACGAACTCCCCGTCGAGATAGAGGAGACCGAGATAGTACTGGGCGTTGGAGTTGCCGAGGTCCGCTGCCTTCTCGTAGAGCTGGATGGCCTTCTTCTTGGACTTCCTGACCTCGGGATCGTAAAGGTACATGCTCGCAAGGTCGCACATAGCATCGGTGTGTCCCTGTTTCGCGGCCTTATTGAACCACTCCACAGCCTTTTCGGAGGATGCTTCCACACCGTCTCCCCATGAGTACATCCTTGCGATGCAGAACTCTGCTTCGGCATTGCCCTGCTCGGCAGATTTCAGATACCATTTCGCGGCGAGTTCCGGATCGAAGTGCTCATCGAAGATGTCATAATAGTAGTTCGCTAGCTCGCACTGAGCCTCCGCATCCCCATCGGATGCCTTGATGACCAACTGATCGAATTTATCTGCCATATGGATGGGATGGGATTCTTGGAATATATAATGGGGCTCTCTCAGAGTCGGTTCTGGTAAGAATCACGTACCAATTCCTTCGGTACCGTGAACCCGCGGTCCCTGTACTCGGCGGTGTACACCGAACAGTTCCCAATGTACTTGGACCAGTAGCTGCCGTTGGAGTCCGGGGTGAGGTATTCCAATATCCCCTTCATCGCTATAGCGTGTGTGGAGATCAGGATGTCCTCGTCGGTCCTGCATCTTTCCTCGATGAAGGAACCCGCACGGGACACGATATCAGGCAGCGGTTCCATCCCCTTCGGAGCGCTGTTGTTGACGAAATCGCTGAAGAACTCCAGCACCTCCGCCGGAAGGGAATCCAACCCGAGCCCCTCGTAAGGGCCGTATTCCATCTCGATCAGACGCTCGTCGATCGTCATCGGCGCATAAGGGGCGATGATCTCCGCCGTGCGCACCGCACGCTTAAGCGGACTGGAGAACACACGGTCGAATCTTACATCCGAAAGGACGTCACCGATCTCCCTGGCCTGCTCCTCCCCCTTGGGATTCAGCGGATGGTCGCTGCGACCCTGCAGGACGTTCCTGCTGTTGAGGTCGGTCTGTCCGTGGCGTACGATATAAAGCATCCTAATCACGGATGTATGTGGAAGCAACGATAAAACCATACCAGGGCCCGGATATCTAAGGTGTTAAGGATTGTCAGTAATTGTGGAAACAGTTTCCCACATCTCCGATATATCTGGGTGACCGTTCATATACTTCGGATGCAAGACGGGGATTGAACTCATGTCCGAACACTCCGGACGCAAGGGGTCACGCTAAAGAATCGCCATCCATTATCCACTTGGGTAGGCCGGGGAGAGCGTCACCCATTGATCTCCCCGGCCATATCCCAATAACCTTCTGCGATTCATCCATCCTGATCGACATATAATCGTTCCCTGCCGAATTGTTGCGAGTCAACAATACATTAAAGAAAACAATCGTAGATTGTCATCGTGATGGATTCGAACCAACGCTTCCTCCTGAAGGCGTTCAGGAAATACTACAAGGCGAACACGCCGTCATTGCCGGACAGGTTCACCCGCAGGGAGTTCGGATTCATGTTCTTCGACAAGACATATGTCCAAAGGCACATGGCCTTCGGCAACTCGGCGGAACTGCACAGGTTCATGGCGGGACAGGTGCCGTCACACAGTTACTATTCCACCTCATACTACCGCAGACCCGATGCCCCTACCATGGACGAGAAAGGCTGGATGGGTGCAGAGCTCATCTTCGATCTTGACGCCGACCACCTTGAGGGTGCCGGGAACATGACCTATGCGGAGATGCTCATCGAGATCCGCTCGCAGATGATGCGCCTGGTGGACAGGTTCCTGATGGACAACCTGGGATTCCAGGAGGACCAGATCCACATAACGTTCTCGGGAGGAAGGGGATACCACGCACACGTGAGGACTCCCGACATCATGGGCCTGGGATCACCGGAGAGGAGGGAGCTCGTTGACTTCATCACGGGTTCCGGTCTCAACATAGACTGGGTCTTTCCCTACAACAGGGTGGCGACATCCCAGGTGGCCACGGGCAACGGGGTCCGCACCAACATAGCGAAGGACCGTCTCATTCCCTCCGCGGACTCGGGAGGATGGAAGCTGATGATGAGGAACTCCCTCATGGATGTCGTCAACGACCTCTGCGACGGGGATGTGAAGGATTTCAAGAAGGAATACCCGAGCATCAAGGGCAGCCAATCGACGACCCTCTACAAGGCACAGGAGGAGCTCAAGAAGACAAGGGGACTCCTGTTCGAGAAGAACACCATGGCCATGCTGAGCCAGTCCACTCAGAATCTTCTCGTGAAGGTCATGAAGGAGGACATGGCTCCCCGCCTATCCGGGGAGGTGGACGAACCCGTCACGGCGGACATCAAGAGACTAATCCGTCTCCCGGGATCCATCCACGGGAAGAGCGGCCTGAGGGTAACCCCCATCACACGTTCGGAACTCACCGATTTCGATCCCCTGCAGATGGCCGTACCGGACGAATACAGCGACGAAGAGGTGAAGATCACCATGAGGAAGGACATGTCCCTTGACATGAAGGGACAGCACTTCGAGCTCAGCGGAGAGACCACCGCACCCGAGTACGCCGCCATATTCCTCATCGGTAGGAAGTACGCCAGCTACGGATTCGCGTCTGAAGAGAGCAAAAAGGAAAAACTGTTCTGACTGGCACATACGGAAACACACAATCGTCTGTTCATCCTACCCATCCAATCTCTTTTTAATTAACGCGTAACCTTTATTAATGGGACCTTTATCACGTGTTTCAGGTAATAAAATGAAAGCATTCCTCGTATCAGGAACATATGCCGACCCCAGGCAGAAGCAGCAGCCTTTCGCTGTAGAGATGGCAGCTGCTGATGAGGCGGCAGTCAAGGAGAAGGCACTCTCGACCATCGGAAGCAAGCACAAGCTGAAGAGATGGCAGATCAACATCGCCGAGGTCAAGGAGCTCTCCGCAGAAGAAGTCACCAACCACGTCGTGAAATACCAGATCGGTGAGTGAACATGAACGATGACGAACTCCGTCAGATGCTGGCCCTGATGGAGAGCTACAAGAACAGGACCGAAGCGCTCTCGCGCCAGGTCACTGTACTGCGCTCTACCCTCGACGAGGTCAACATGGCCAACGAGTCGATAAGGGCCCTGATGGCAGCCAAAGAGGGAGATGAGATCATGGTCCCTATCGGAGCTTCGTCCTTCATGAACGTCAAGGTCACTTCCAACAAGAACATCGTCGTAGGAGTCGGCTCCGGAATATCCGTCGAGAAGACCCCCGAGGATGCGAACAAGTACATGGAAGCGAACGCTGCCGAACTCTCGGAAGCACTGAAGAAGACCGTGGACGCCCTTCAGGAGGTCCAGCAGGCACTCTCGACGGTATCCGAGGCCGTTCAGGTCGAATACATGAACAGGCAGCAGGCCCCGATGCAGTGAGTGGTGCGGGATGTTCGATTCTCTCAAATCCAAACTGAAAGGATTGTTCAGCAAGGCCGATAAGGAGCTGGACAAGGAACAGATATTCGGAAAGGAGGAGGAACAGTCCCCATCCGTGACTCCAGACAAACCCATTCAAGAACCTTCTATCCCGGCTTCCCAGCCGGAACCGGAGCAACCCAAGCTCTCCAGGAAGGAGATGCTGAAGCTCCAGAAGCAGCAGAAGGCCACGGCCCCTGCTGCCCCGAAGACTTCCGAAATAGTCTCCGACAGCGGAAAGAAGATCAAGGATTCCGCTCTGGACGAGATCCTCGACGAGCTCTACTTCACACTTTTGGAGGCCGATGTGGCCCTCCCCGTGGCGGACGAGATCAAAGAGGGCGTGAGGCAGAACCTCCTCGGAAAGAAGTACGACCGCTCATACTCGCTCGAGCAGGTCGTCGAGATGTCCGTCAAGGATGCCGTCAGGGATGTCCTGAAGATCAACGAGTTCGACTTCGACCAGTGGATCTCCCAGCAGAAGAGGCCCACTGTCATCATGTTCGTCGGTATCAACGGTACCGGTAAGACCACGGCCATCGCCAAGATCGCGAAGCGTCTCCAGGACCAGGAGAAGACCGTCGTCATGGCCGCCTGCGACACGTTCAGGGCAGGTGCCATCGAACAGCTGAGCATCCATGCCGAGAAGCTCGGATGCAAGATAGTCAAGCAGACCCAGGACGCGGATCCCGCCGCGGTCGCATTCGATGCGGTCGAACATGCGAGGTCCAAGTTCAGGGATGTGGTCCTCGTGGACACAGCCGGACGTATGCAGACCAACAGCAACCTCATCGAAGAGATGAAGAAGATCGTAAGGGTCGCCAAACCTGACCTCAAGGTCTTCGTCGGTGACTCCCTCGCAGGCAACAATGCTATCGAGCAAGCGAAGGTGTTCGATGACGCTGTAGGTATCGACGCTGTAATCCTCACCAAGATCGACACGGACGCCAAGGGCGGAGCGGCATTATCGATCGCCCACACGATCGGCAAACCCATCGCATTCGTCTGCAACGGTCAGGAATACGACGACATCGTCAAGTTCAACACCGAGTGGATGATCGAGAGGATGTTCGAGTGATCACATACACAGCTTGTGTATGAGTGTGGCGAAGACCTTCGTATCGTTCATCACGTTCTTCACCAGCATGTACTCGTTAGGTGCATGCAGGGAACCGTCCCCGGTCTGCCATGCATAGGCATCGAATCCTTTGAGCCTGAAGAAATTGGCACAGGTACCTCCGGCTATACCGATCGGTTCCGGGACCCTTCCCATGACCTCTTCGATCGAATCGGAGAGCGCCTTGTATCCCACGGACTCCAACGATGAGGGTTTGCCAGCAATGGCTTTCTGAAGTACCTCTACGGTGATCTTTGCCCCGGTCGATTCCGCATATATGCCGGCTATCTCCTCGGCCATTCTGATGACCAATTCGGGATCGTAATTGGGGTTGAGACGGATGTCCATACAGAACTCGTCGTATCCCGGGATCGTGTTCACGTTCTCGACCGTAGCTATGCTCTTGGTGGGCTCGAACGTAGAGTTGCTGGGACGGTACATGGTATCCCTGTCCCCGAACCTGCCGTCGAACGATTCTATCAGATCCATGAGCAGCATGGTGGACACCTTGTAGGCGTTGATGCCCAGGCCCGGTGTCGAAGCGTGCGTTGTCTTCCCTTCGATGCAGAACTTGAGCCAAATGATGTGCTTCTCGGCCATTGCGATGGTGCTTCCGTCCGGAGAGCAATGATCGGGCACCATTATGATGTCACCGGGCTGGAACACGCCCTGACTGAGAAGATGCTGAATACCGCAAGTGCTGTTGGTCTCCTCGTCGGCGACCCAAGCGATACCAAGGGACATCCCCTCGAACTCCTGGTCGAGGAAGGGCCTCGATGCGAACATAGTGGATATCACGGATTGACCGTCGTCCTCCGTACCCCTTCCGTATACCTTTCCGTCCTTGAGGACAGGATCAAACGGGGGCGTATCCCATAATTCCGGATCGCCCGTGGGGACCACATCCATGTGGGATACGAACCAAAGGGTCTCCTTCCTCTTCCCCTTCTTCACTGCAATGATGTTCGACCTCATGACATTGGGGTCGACAGTATCCGGTACATCGAATCTCCTGACCTGGTCGAAACCCCCGGTCCTGGTCATCAGATAATCCGCTTTCCTTGATTCCCCGTCACCGCCGTTAATAGGTGCCAGAGCTGGGATCCTGATCATCTCCATTGTGGTTTCGATGATCTCCTGTTCCATGGATTCGACTTCTTTGAGGACGGTCTCGAGGGACTTCATATCCGTCCGAATCACTTAGACGGTTTTACCGATATCGATGCCCATCGTCTATCTGAATCCTCTTAGAGACTTCTATGAAGTGTTCGGGGCTCCAGTTCTCAGGGACTTTATCAGAAGGAACGAATAGACTGATATCCTCCAGAGCACTGTTGTAATCGATGACCCTGAAACGGTCCTCCAATAGTTCCAGAAGAACTTCCCTGTTGAATTCCGATTCCTTGATGAGCCCCTCCCTCACCAGATTGCTCTCTAAGAAACGCATGTTCACTGGGATATTCTGGCCTATGTACCATTCGAAATCATAAAGGTCACGACCCTTCACACGGTTCTTCCAATGACGTGTGATCACTGCGGAGGTCTTGCCCGCAAACAGGGTTGGATAATCCATGATTGTGGCACCATATTGGAAAGGATAAGACTTGAAAACATGCTCGACCTTGTATCCCTTGGGCGTCTCCTTATCAATATCGATCTTGATATCGGTCAGGGCCTTGGGATGTATCAGCATCAACGTCGATTCGGGAAAACCCATGGCCTGGAGCAGATCCCTTGTATTGCCCTTGATACGGAAACCGCAGATGTTCCCTCCTTCTACATCCCTGATCTGAATGTTGAATTCAAGACCATAGGACATGATCTCATCCTTCAGATAACCCGATATCTTCTCGAGGTCCACCTTATGCCCTTCCTCTACCACACAGAAATCCAGATCCTCCGAGAACCTGTCCAGGTCGTGGAATATCCTGAGCGAGGTGCCTCCCTGGAATGCCGCATAGTTGAAGAAATTGCTGCGATACAATCCGCAGAGAACTATCTCTTGGAGATACTGTCTGGCAAGATTCACTGCATCCACCGGATTCTTGGGATGCTCGGTGACGATCGATTCCAGTAGTTTCATATGGTCACCTCCGAACCCAGGTAGTCAGATAGCATTGATACGTTCTTGCATCTGTAGCCTTCGCTCAATTCCCTTATCCTGTTCGTATCCAGTGTAAAGAGCATATCCTCTTCCAACCTCATATCGTCCAGAAGAAGCTCTTCTAGATCGTTCATCCCGGAGACCGGGCTGATCTTGTACAGCTTATCACAGAGGGCCTTCTCCATGGAGGCCATGTTGAATGCATACCCGTCGATAGACATACAGGTGACATCCTCGGGGAATACCTTTGCAGGAACATCTGTATAATAATAGGAGCAAATATCTGTCTTGAATACCTTATCCCTGCGCTTGTTGAATGAAGCACATGATATGTTGTATGGATGTTCCGGTATCATACCGTAATACGACAGCGCATAATCGAATGATATGTATGAAGGACCGTAGATTGCTTGTGCCAGCGCAATACTTGGAATATCCTTGTCCGATACATACAGGTCCCTCTTGAGCCTGATATACTTCCCTGCCTTGACCTCCCTGCTCAACTTCATGCGCGGATTGGAGTACTCTTCCTCGTGGAACGAGTACGTGTCAATGATCATCTCCCCGGTGTAAATCATGATTCTCCATATAATAACAACTATTTGAACATAGCTTTCGCTCGTCAGGAACAATGGGGAGATGGGCCCGAAGGCCCTGAAATGTTTAGAATCACTCGACGTATTCTTTGATGAAGCCGTCCTTCATCATCTGGGCGGTGAGGTTCCTCGATCTGGTGATCATGAACTCTGCCCTGTCGTGCATCTCCTGCTTGGAGAGCTTGAGCCTGGCGACGCCCTGCTCCTGTGCCTTCGCTCCTACTGCGACGGCCTCGTCGATGAAGACCTCGGTCTCCGACATGGTCGGGACGATATACTCGGGGGTGATTCCCTTCTTCTCGGCGGATGCCGCAAGGGACTTGGCCGCTGCGATGCACATCTCGTCGGTGATGGTCTTGGCCCTGACATCGAGGACTCCGCGGAAGATTGCGGGGAATCCCATCGAGTTGTTGACCTGGTTGGGGAAGTCGGACCTGCCGGTGGCGAAGATCTTGCATCCGTGCTCCTTCGCCTCCCAAGGCCAGATCTCGGGGATCGGGTTGGCAGTGGCGAAGATGACGGGGTCGTCCGCCATGAGGTCGACGTACTCCGGAGGGATCGTTCCCGGTCCGGGCTTGGATGCGGCGATGACGATATCCGCTCCCTCGAAGGCCTCCTTCATTCCGCCAGTCTTCCCGGCTCCGTTGGTCTTCTTACAGATCTCCCACTTCTGCTTGAAATCCTTCTCCACGTCCGACCTGGACTGGTTGAGGATTCCCTTCGAGTCGCACATGCACATGTGCTCGGGCTTGAATCCCGTTGCGAGGAGGAGTCTCGCGATAGCGATGGATGCGGCTCCGGCACCTATGACGGTGATGTTCGCATCCTCGAGCTTCTTTCCGACCAGCTTCATAGCGTTGATCGCACCTGCGACCTCCACGGTCGCGGTTCCCTGCTGATCGTCGTGCCATACGGGGATCTTGCAATCCTTCCTGAGCTCATCGAGGATGTCGAAGCACTTGGGGTTCGAGATATCCTCGAGGTTGATTCCTCCGAATGAGGGTGCGATGAGCCTGACGGTCTCGATGATCTTGTCGGGATCCTTGGTGTCCAGACAGATCGGGACGCAGTCCACTCCTCCGAGGTACTTGAACAGCATTCCCTTTCCCTCCATGACTGGCATGGCGGCTTCGGGTCCGATATCTCCGAGACCAAGGACACGTGTTCCGTCAGACACCACAGCAACGGTGTTCCATTTCCATGTGTGCTCGTATACCTTTTCGGGATTCGCTGCGATGTCCTTACAGGGCTCCGCCACTCCCGGGGAGTACCAAACGGAGAAGTCGTCGAAGGACCTTACGCATGCCTTCGGTACGACCTCGATCTTCCCCCCGTAGTAGGGGTGCATCTTCATTGCGTCCTGCCCGGGCTTCTTCGCCTTGGCCAGACGCTCTTCAACGGATATTTCCTGGTCGTTTGCCATTTCAATTCACCTCGATACGTGCTGATACCCATCGCCAGCCGTTGTCGGTAATGACCCTCATTCCGATGCTTAATATTTAAGAATGAGTGACCGCGGATCGGAAGCTTTCCGACACATCACTGTATCTTCAGGCACAACCTCTGCTTGGATGACATCGGGGATTCCGGAGACAGGTATGATATCTTGCCCTAATCCAGCATGGAATTCAGTCTCTTCCTCAGGTTGCTCGGTATCGTAGAGTATCCAAGCCTTTCGGAGATCTCTCTGGTTGTAAGACATCCTTCCCTGATCTCACTCATTGTCAGTATATCGGTCATCTTTGACGAAGAATCCGATCTGCCCTAACGACCATTGAAATACTCTCATGACGGGACCCTGCTCAGATGATACCACGGGATGGTTCACGAACAAAAACTATGGAAGGTCAGAGCAGCAGGTCTCCGGCCTACGGAAGGAAATCAGACCCCTCAAGTCTGAGATGAGGGGACTCATGGAGGTATGATTGCATGGAACCAATCGACTCCTTACTATCCAAATATCTGCTCCAATCGAATGATGGTTGGATGGAGAACACATTCCTGGGCGATCCCTCCGGAACATTCGGCAGCATGCTGATGGACTGCACCGACGATTGCTGTTTCCCATGCTGTCTGGGCGGATTCATCGTAACATTGCCGTTCTTCTACATGTTCCGGTGACGACTCATTAACAAATAGGAGTAGCCCGTTGATACGTCATATGGCGAAGGAGATAGTAATAGCCCTGATCGACGGATACATCGACGACCCCGCTGCCCTAGGTGTACCTCCGTACATCTCCCCGATGATCCGCTCCATAGCCGGAGCGGCATTGGATGCGGGTGCCGACAGGGTGGAATACATCTCCATAGACATGATCCGCAAGGGCAGGCGGATACCTGATGCGGCAGTGACCGTCGTACTATCCGGGAACACTGTGCCAGGCAAGTATCTGAGGACCATGCCCATGTCCCTCAAGGAGCTCTCGGAGATTACCCCGAAGCTGAAGGGATGGAAGATGATCAGCGGTTCCGCCGCGGACTCCAAGGAGGCCGAGGCCTTCGATTTCATAATCAAACAGGATCCTGCCGCTTCGCTCTACGACGGCATATCCGGGAAGGAGGTCCTTGAAAGATACAGGACCCTGGAGGAATGGAACAGGTGGATGATGCTCGGTGCCGATATCGTCACACAGCATCAGGACTTCCCAGAACCATTGGTGGCGGAGATTGAATCATACAGGGGATGCCACCGCTACAAGTCGGGAGGCTGCTCCTACTGCATCGAGCCGATGAAAGGGAAGCCCCTGATGAGGTCACCCGGCGATATCCTCGCAGAGGCTCGGAAACTGAGGGATCTAGGTGTGAGGAACATAAGGATAGGCGGGCAGACATGCATCGTATCCTTCGGTTCGGAGGATGATTCCGAGACCCCCCGCCCGAATCCGTCAGCGGTGAGGGAACTGTTCGAAGGCCTCCATTCCATGGGATTCGACACGATCCACGTGGACAACGCCAACCCTGCGGTCATCGCCACATATCCGAAGGAAGCGGAGGAGATACTCCGCATCATAGCCGACAACTGTACCGACGGTAACGTGCTGGCACTTGGTATGGAGACGGCAGATCCGTTCGTCATCACCGAGAACAATCTCAACAGCATGCCCGACCAGGTCATGGATGCCGTCAGACTGATCAACAAAGTGGGTTCGGATAGAGGGGAGCGCGGGATGCCCAAACTGCTCCCCGGGATCAACATCATCTGCGGACTCGACGGCGAGACGAAGAACACCTACGCCATGGACATGGATATCCTGAACAGGATGAAGGACGAGGGACTGATGATACGCCGTATCAACATCCGTCAGGTCCTTCCGGTGAGAAGGCCTTTCGAGGTCAAGGTGGACCAGCGCAGGTTCAAGAAGTTCAAGGAGGAGGTCAGGGAGGATATCGACCGTGTCATGCTCGAGCGCATAGTGCCTTACGGTACCATACTCAAGGACGTCTACATGGAGCTGAACGACGGGAACACCACCTTCGGAAGGCAGATCGGTTCATATCCGCTGCTGGTCGGTATACCGTACAAGGTGGATACCGAGGAATTCCATGATGTTTTCGTAACAGAATGGGGATTCCGTTCCATCACAGGCATAACCTATCCGTTCGATATCAATCATATGCCGATGTCATCCCTTGCGGGACTCCCCGGGATCGGAAAGAAAAGAGCGAGCAAGCTCGTTATGGAGAGACCCTTCTCAAGTTTGGAAGAACTGGCGGCGGTCATCGAGGACCCGTCTGTTGTTGAGAAGCTGAAGGACATCATCGTCCTTGGCTGATCAATCGATGAACTCCACTTCGCCTGTCTCGATATCGTAGAGAGCACCGATGATCTCGAGTCCGTCCCTGTCGTTCATATCCTCTTTGATCAGACGGACGCTGTTCTTGATGTTCAATATGGATGCCTTCGTGGGATCCCTCTCGTCACCGATACCGTCCACGATCTCCTTGATGATACGGAGCGCATGCTCCTCGTGGAACCCGTTGAGCGCCTCGGCGACCGCACCGCACTTCGTATGGCCCATCACGACTATCAGGTTGCATCCGAGATGGTTCACCGCGTATTCCAAACTGCCCATGGTGTTGATGTCATCGACGACGTTACCTGCCGTCCTGATCACGAAGAGTTCTCCGATACCTGCGGAGAAGATCACCTCGGGTATCACACGGGAATCAGAGCAGCTGACAATGGCCGCATAAGGGTGCTGACCGTTGATCGCTGCATCCCTGACCCTCTCCTCGGTTATATCCCCGCGATACTCCACATGCTTGACGAACAGGGAATTGCCTTCTCTGATCCTTTCCAATGCTTCCTGTGCGGATATGTTCCCTCTGGGTGCCGAATGTGGGGCCATATAACGGGGAAAATGATAGTCCGATTTAGTAATTAGGTCGGCTTAACGGAACCAATTGGCTGCAATCGAGATAATCCATCCGTTCATCGGAAAGGGGTTTTCCGGCAGGGCCGATGATGACCCTGCCATAATGATCAATTACTCTCATCCTTCAGCAGCATCTTGTAACCGACCGGGATGACCTTGACAAACCTCTTGCAGCTGCTGTCCCAATCGGACAACAATTCTGCTGCCTTACTGCTGCCCGTGTACCTCAGATGGTCCTCCAGGATGCCTTTCAGCTCCCTACGGTCAGATACATCCTCCACGAGTTCCAGTTCGACCATGTCCATGTTGCAGTGACGATCAAAATCCCCTTCGTCGTCAAGTACATAGGCAACTCCGGCCGACATACCTGCTGCGAAGTTCCTTCCGCAGCTGCCGAGCACGACCACCCTGCCTCCGGTCATGTATTCGCAGCAATGGTCACCGACACCTTCGGCCACGGCCACCGCTCCGCTGTTACGGACGCAGAACCTCTCACCTACCGTACCGGCCACATAGAGCTCGCCCGATGTCGCACCGTAAAGAACCGTATTGCCCGCTATGACGTTGGACGGACCTGGTACCGGACCTATTATCGCTATGCGTCCGCCGGATAGCCCCTTACCGACGAAATCGTTGGCAAGACCTTCCAGACGGAATGATATGCCCTTCGTGAGGAACGCTCCGAAACTCTGTCCCGCGTTCCCTCTGAATGTTACGTCGATGCCTTTGGAGCAGTCCCTCCCTCCTCTCAGGACCGCTCCGGTCAATCCAGCGCCTACTGAACGGTCGGTGTTGGAGATGCTGCACTCCAGAATGATCGGGGATCCGCTATCAGCGGAGACGACCTGATTGATCAGGGACCTCTCCACGCTGGATGCGATGCATTCCGGCTGACCTTCGCTGAACATCCTTGTGCCTTCCGGCATGAGGAGCAGAGGCGAGATGTCGAGGGACCTCTCGCCGACAGCCTCCCTCCTTGTGACCAGGTCGGCCCTGCCCACGATCTCGTCCAAAGAACGAAACCCCATGTCAGATAGTATTCTCCTGACATCCTCGGCAATGGCCGTGAAGTAGTTTATTATCCCCTGGGGAGTACCTTTGAACTTCGCCCTCTTCCCTGGATCCTGAGTGGCTATACCTGCGGGACATGTGTTCGTCTGGCACTTACGGCACATAATGCATCCCATGGAGATCATGACCGATGTGGCGAAACCGAACTCCTCGGCACCGAGAAGGGCTGCTATGACAACATCGCGGGCGGTCTTCATCTGACCGTCGACCTGGAGCCTCACACGGCCTCTGAGACCGTTTGATATCAAGGCCTGCTGCGTCTCCGCGAGACCTATCTCCCACGGGAGTCCCGCATATCTCATGGATGATATCGGTGCAGCACCGGTACCTCCATCCGAGCCTGAGATCAGTATCATATCCGCTCCAGCCTTTGCCACACCTGCAGCCACGGTACCGACGCTGGCCTCGGAGACCAGTTTAACGCTTATCCTTGCTGATGGGTTGACGGCCCTGAGGTCGGTTATGAGCTGTTTCAGATCCTCTATCGAATAGATGTCGTGATGCGGCGGCGGCGATATGAGTGTGACGCCCGGAAGCGTGTGACGTATGGCGGCAATGGTGCTGTCCACCTTGAATCCCATGAGCTGCCCGCCCTCTCCGGGTTTGGCACCCTGGGCGCATTTGATCTGGAGCTCGTCCGCATCCACCAGGTATCTGGCATCGACACCGAACCTTCCCGAAGCGACCTGTCTGACAGCAGAATGTACGTCCCTACCGTCCCTGATTTCGGATCTTGCGGGATCCTCTCCTCCCTCACCACAGTTGCTCATCGCATTGATCCTGTTGGCCGCCTCGGCCGCGGTCCAGTGAGCCTCTTTGCTAATGGCCCCGAAGGACATGGCCTCTATGACGAACCTGCGTACTATCTCCGAGACCGGTTCGACCTCCTCGATCGGAACAGCATCGGACTTCTTTATGTCCATCAGGTCACGGATATAGAACGGCCTTTCGGGATCGGACGTCTGTTTGGCGAATTCACCGTACCTTCCGGGGTCGGAAGACACCGCCTGCAGCAACTTGACCGTCTCCGGGGACCAAGCATGGCGCTCCCCTCCCTTACGGTACGTGTATATCCCGAAGTCCTTGATCTCCTGTCCCCCATTGAATGCATCGACATGATTACGGATTATATCTGGCACTATATCGTCGAGCGTCGCTCCTCCTATTGAGGATGCAGTCCCCGATAGGTACTTGTCGCACAGATCGCGGTCGAGCCCGAGGGTCTCGAACAGACGCGAACTGCGGTATGAGCGGATGGTGGAGATCCCCATCTTCGACATTATCTTCATAAGACCCTTCTCGAGTACACGGATGTATCTGTACTCCGACGTGTCGGGATCGTACGGGAGCCTGCCGGCGGCACTCAGTTCCTCCAGGACTGCGAATGTCAAGTACGGATTCACCAGATTGGCCCCGTACGCGAACAGGAGTGCCATATGCTCGACCTCCCTTGGCTCCGCCGATTCTACTATTATCCCGGTACTGAGGCGCTTCTTGTTCTCCATCAGATGCTGGTTCACAGCAGATACCGCCAGAAGCGATGGGATCGCCGCGTGTTCCCTGTCGGTCCCGCGGTCGGACAGGATGATGTAAGATCCTCCCCTGTCGACGATCTCGTCAGCGAGGGAGCATATCCTGTCCAGGGCCTTCCTCATGCCCTCTGCCCCTTCGGAGACATCGAAAAACATGGGTATGACCTCGGTAGAGAATCCGCGATACCTCAGATTCTTCAACAGATCCAGTTCGCGATTGGTGATTATCGGATGCCTTACCTTCACGATGCTGCAGTTCTCCGGCGCCGGAGACAGGATGTCATTGTGCACTGGTCCGATGTAACTCGTGATGGACATCACCAGTTCCTCCCTTATAGGGTCAATCGGAGGGTTGGTGACCTGTGCGAATGACTGTCTGAAGTAGTTGAAGAACAACTGCGGAACATCCGACAGTGCGGGCATCGGTATATCTGATCCCGTAGCGGATACCGGTTCCTTAAGATTCAGAACGGAGGGGATGAGTATTGTCTCTATGTCCTCCTTAGAGTACATGAACTCGGCCTTCATGCGTTGTATGTCCTCCACCGAACGGTCCACGACACGTCCGGAAGAGACATCTGCGAGATCTAGACGGTTCTTCTCCAGCCAATCCCTGTAAGGATATGCGGATGAGAGGGCAGATTTGATGTCGCTGTCACTGATGATCCTACCTTCACGTGTATCCACGAGCATCATCTTACCCGGCCTCAGCCTACCCGTCTCCTTCACGGATTTCTCATCGATACGGAGTACCCCGACCTCGGAGGAAAGGATCAGCAATCCGTCCTTTGTCACGGTATATCTGACCGGACGGAGACCGTTCCTGTCCAACATCCCTCCGGCGAACCTGCCGTCGGTGAACAGCACGGCCGCAGGACCGTCCCAAGGCTCCATGTTGATAGAATTGTACTCGTAATACGCCTTGAGCGAGTCGGGGATCGGATTCTTCCCATTCCAGGACTCGGGGATGAGTGCAGTGAGGGCGTTGGTCATGGACAGACCGCTCATTGTGAGGAACTCGAACACGTTGCCGAGCGATGCGCTGTCGCTCATACCGGGCTCCACTATCGGCGATATATCCTGTATGTCGGGGAACACCTTGCTCCTGAGGACGTTCTCCCTTGCATGCATCCATGAGCGGTTCGCAGATATTGTATTGATCTCCCCGTTGTGGCAGAGCATCCTGAACGGCTGTGCCAGCTTCCACATCGGAAGGGTGTTGGTACTGAATCTGGAATGCACCATCGCCACTGCGGAGATCACCTCGGGATCGGACAGGTCGAGATAGTATTTGCGAAGCTGCTTCGGTGTGAGCATCCCCTTATAGACTATGGTCCTGGTAGAGAGACTGCAGACATAGAGATCCTCGTCGACATCATCCCTCTCCAGATGCTTCCTGACGAGATACAGCTTGTGCTCCAGGGTCTCCTGGCTATCGTAGCTGCTAACGAACACCTGTACGATGTTCGGTTCCATCTCGGATGCCAAAGGTCCGGGTACGTCATGATCGACGGGAACATCCCTCGTGCCGATGACCGCAAGACCCGCGGACGAACATTCCCTCTCGAACACGTCCAGGCACCTCCTGTACCTGACGGGGTCACGGGGGAGGAATACGATACCGGTACCGTATCTTCCGGCCTCGGGTACATTGATCCCGCACTTGAGTATGAACTCGTGGGGGATCTGTATCATTATCCCCGATCCGTCCCCGGTCCTGCCGTCAGCATTCTCCGCACCGCGATGTGCCAGATTCTCCAGGACACTAAGACCGTCCTCGACTATGGCGTGAGATCTGGCCCCGTCCATCCTGACTACCATGCCCACGCCGCATGATCCCTTCCCCTTTAGAGGGTCGTACAAACCGCGAACTCTGTTCATGGTTATCTTCAGTGTATGAACAGGAGTTCCCTGTACTTGGGTAAGGGCCACATCTGATCGTCGACAGTCATCTCGAGCGAGTCGACATGCTTCCTGATCCTCTCCATGAGTGGTGCGACCTCGTCATGATAGATGATCGCGGATTCGCGTCCGTTATCCATTCTGGAGAGCTTCTCCTCGAGACGGTCCAACTCTTCCACTCCGGTCTCCGCTCCCTCGATGTCCGCGGATATGCGGTCGATGAGGTTCAACTGGGATTTTGCCCTGGACCTGTAATCCGGATCCCCATAGATCTCCTTGAGGTCCTTTACGTTCTCGAGCAGTACGCTCTGGTACTTGATTGCCACTGGGATGATGTGATTGGTCGTGAGGTCGCTGAGCACCTTTGCCTCGATGGCCAGCTTCTTGCAGTAGATCTCCCAGTAGACCTCCTTCCTGGATTCCAGTTCGATCTCGCTCAGGACCCCTGTCTCGGAGAATATCCTGACGGTGTCCTTAGAAGTGTACTGGTCATAGATGATGGGGGGAGACGTCTCACAGTCAAGACCGCGTCTTGCCGCCTCGGCCTTCCACTCGTCGGAATATCCGTTACCGTCAAAGCAGATGTGCTGACATGCCCTGTAGGTCTCGCGGGTCTCATCGAGGATGGCCTGCATGACCGGAACACCTGATGATACCTTCTCGTCCACCGCCTTCTTGAACATCCTCAGCTGATTGGCCAGGATGGTGTTGAGCACCATGATGGCACCCGAACAGTTGGCAGATGAACCGACAGCCCTGAACTCGAACCTGTTACCGGTGAATGCAAAGGGAGACGTCCTGTTCCTGTCCGTGTTATCGATGAGCAACTCGGGAATCTGGGGGATGCCGAGGCTATATCCCTTCTTTCCTGAGATCTTGACCATACCCTTGCTCTCGAGGAGCTTACTGAAAGCATCGCTGACCTGCTTTCCCAGGAATGATGAGATGATCGCAGGAGGAGCCTCGTTGGCACCGAGCCTGTGCGCATTGGTAGCGTTGAGGACGGTAGCCTTCAGGAGTCCGTTGTTATCGTATACGGCCTTCAGCGTGTTGGCCATGAAGCACAGGAATCTGAGATTCTCCTCGTCTGTCTTTCCGGGTGACATCAGGCCGATACCGCTCTCGGTTCCGAGGGACCAGTTGCAATGCTTTCCGGATCCGTTGATACCTGCGAAGGGTTTCTCGTGGAGCAAGAGCTCGAAACCGTGGTTCTGCGCCACGGACTTCATAACGGACATCAGGAGCAGATTGTGATCGATCGCCAGGTTGGCCGCCTCGTAGACAGGTGCGATCTCGAACTGGTTGGGTGCTACCTCATTGTGCCTAGTCTTGACGGGTATTCCCAGTTTGTACGCTTCGATCTCCAGGTCCCTGATGAAATTCAGGACCCTCGGAGGGATATCCGCGAAATAGTGATCATCGAGCTGCTGGTTTCTGGCACTGTCATGACCGAGAAGAGTACGGTCCGTGAGAACGAGGTCAGGACGCTGCATGAATAGATCCTTGTCCACCAGGAAGTACTCCTGTTCCCATCCGAGATATGAATGGACGACCTCATCGCCCTCCCCGAAGTACTCTAAGATCTCCTTGGCTGCTTTGGTCACCGCAGCATCTGACTTGAGCAGGGGAGTCTTGTAGTCGAGCGCCTCTCCTGTGTATGATACGAAGACCGTAGGGACACAGAGCGTATCCCCGATGACGAAAGCAGGAGACGAGGGATCCCATGCCGTGTATCCTCTCGCTTCGAATGTGTTCCTGAGACCTCCGCTTGGGAAAGACGATGCGTCAGGTTCCTGCTGGAAGAGCAGCTTTCCGCTGAAATTCTCCATGGCCTCTCCGTGACGGCGCGGATCCGTGAACGAATCGTGCTTCTCCGCTGTTCCGCCGGTGAGGGGCTGGAACCAGTGCGTGTAATGGGTGGCACCGTGGTCCATGGCCCATCTCTTCATTCCTTCCGCCACATGGTCGGCGACATCCCTGTCAAGGGTGGCTCCCCTCTCCACAGTCTCGTAGATGGATCTACGGGTATCCTCAGAGAGGTACTTCCTCATCGCGGCCCTATTGAACACGTTGCACCCGTAATAATTCGAAGTCTCCTTATCGGGGACGACCGTTACTATTGGGTTCTTAGAATTAGCTTTGTCGATGACATTGAACCTATAGTTCTGCATGGTGATCGAATACTTTGATGTTTAATAAAAACTGTAAAAATACCGATAATATGGTTAAAAATGTCCCCGAAAACTACCGATGTTTCAGTTCATAAAAACCGTCATAATCTGTTTCTGCGGTCGGACCATCTTTTCACCGTGCCCTTGCTGACATCGGTCAGTCTCCCGGTCGCCCTGATCCCCAGTCCGATGTCCAGGAAGCTGATGCACTCCTCGACCTTGTTGGATGGGGTATGAAGCCCCTGCATGATGGTCCCGGTCCTGCTGTTGAAGGTCCTTCCGCACTCCTTGCAGATGAACTTCCTTACGATACCCGATTGTATCCTGTATGTGCCGTTGGAGACCACGTTGCCCTCCCCCGTCACACCGTAGAACGTGCACTCGTGATTGGGGCAGGACATGTGGGTGTACCCGGATTTCGGACCTCTCTTCCCCATGGTGTCATCTCCGCTTTTCCGATAGGTCGCCTCTTCCAGTCCCGCGAACGTACTTCCTGTCTATGGCGGCCCTGACGAGGCCCAGGTGCAACGGGGACGGCGATAGCGGTCTGCTCTTGAATTCGGGATGGAATTGGACGGCCACATAGTACGGATGACCATACAGCTCGGCTATCTCCATTCTGGATCCGTCCTCCGAACGTCCGGTGAAATGCCACCCGACCGCCTCGAGCCTGTCAATGTAATCTATATTGACCTCATAGCGATGCCTGTGACGTTCGTCGCATCCTTCGCCTCCGTAGAGTTCGGAAGCCTTCGATCCGGGTGCGATCACTGTATGACGGATACCGAGCCTCATGGTTCCTCCCATATCGGATATGCTCTGCTGCTCGGGCATCAGGACTATGACGGGATTCCCCGTATCGGGCGAGAACTCGGTCGAATCGGCGTCGGACAGACCGAGGACATCACGGGCCATCTCGATGGTGGCCACTTGGAAACCCAAACATACGCCCAGGAACGGCAATCCGGTCTCACGGGCATACCTGGCGGCTTGAATCTTGCCTTCCACACCCCTTACCCCGAATCCTCCAGGTATGAGCAGTCCATCGCATCCCTCCAGGAGCTCCGACGGGGTTTTGGATAAGAACAAATCGGAATCGATGAAACGGATCCTGACCTTGCAATCTGTCCTGGCGCCCGCATGGGTGAACGATTCCAAATGACTTAGATACGAATCCGCAAGAGCCGTGTACTTGCCTACTATGGCGATCTCCACTTCATAATCGGGGGACACGATACTCTCCACGAAATGCTCCCAATCTGTCATATCTGGCTCTTTGGAAATGAGCCCCAGGTTCATACGTTTGATTATGTAATCCGCCACACCCTGTTTCTCCAGGATCATGGGCACCTCGTATATGGTCCTGGCATCGGGACATGATATCACGGCACTCTCATCCACATCGCAGAACATCGAGATCTTCCTCTTGGCCTTCTCGGACAAGTCCTCGCTGCACCTGCAGACGATCATGTCCGGCCTTATACCCGCATTCATAAGATCCTTGACGGAATGTTGCGTAGGTTTGGTCTTCTCCTCCCCCACCAAGCCCATGACGGGGACAAGTGTACAGTGGATGAACAGAGCGTTCTCCCCTCTCCCGATATCGCGTCCCAACTGCCTGACAGCCTCCAGGAACGGCATCGACTCTATGTCCCCTACGGTACCGCCCAATTCTACTATGGCAACGTCAGCATCGGATTCCCTGGCTACATCGACGATGCGAGCCTTGATCTCATCAGTGATATGCGGGATAATCTGGACTGTCTTACCGAGATACTGTCCCCTACGCTCCTTCTCTATGACCGAACGGTAGATCTTGCCTGTGGTGATGTTGTTGTCCCTTGTCAGGTTCAAATCCATGAAACGTTCGTAGTTACCGAGATCAAGGTCCGTCTCTCCTCCGTCATCAAGCACGAAAACCTCCCCATGCTCGTACGGATTCATTGTACCCGCGTCTATGTTTAGGTAGGGATCCACTTTCACCCCCACCACTTTGATACCGCGTTTCTTCAACAGAAAACCGATCGATGATGCGGTAATTCCTTTGCCCAAACCGGATATTACGCCGCCGCTGACGAAGATGAATTTCATTTTTATCAACGGGATTGATGATTCGGAATGTGGGTAAATAAAACACAGATTGCTACAAGTTTTATTGTATGTGCCAGATAGACATACGAGATAATCATTTGTCCGATATGAAACAAAACCCCTGTAAGATGTTTTTGTAGGTCGATTACAGTTTTATAGAGATGAAAAGTTGCTAAATTCCCGATGAAAAGTTACCTTGTTCTCGAAGACGGGGCGGTATATCCGGGGCATTCTTTCGGGTTCGAATCCGAGGCAGTAGGGGAGGTCGTATTCTGCACAGGCATGAGTGGCTACCAGGAAAGCCTCACTGATCCATCATACAAAGGTCAGATACTGGTTATGACGTTCCCTACCATAGGGAACTACGGTACGGCGGAAGGTTTCTCTCAATCCGATTCGGTCCACTGCCGCGCTGTGGTGGTAAGGGAGCACACAGTGCATCCCTCGGACTCATACCGCGGAAAGACGATAGATGAATTCCTTATAGAGAACAGGGTGCCTGGAATCTCCGGAGTGGACACCAGGGACCTGGTCATCAGGATCAGGGAGCACGGTACTCTCAAGGGAGCAATAATCCATGATCAGGATGCTATACAGGAGACCATCTCGAAACTGAGATCCATGCCCGCTCCTTCGGAGTCGGATCTGGTCTCAGAGGTCTCATGCACCGAAATACAGAGGTTCGACGAAGGTAAGGAATACACCGTGGGATTGCTCGACTGCGGCGAGAAGAGCCGCATCCTGAAGAATCTCCGCGAACATTTCAACGTCATCATGTTCCCGTACGATACCCCGTCCGATGTCATATCTGATTCCGGGATACAGGGGATACTCATATCCAACGGGCCCGGGGATCCGAGCCATCCGAATATCCTCAAAGGACCTGTGAGGACCGTATCCGACCTCTCTTCATCCATGCCTATAATGGGAATATGCCTTGGCAACCAAATCACAGCACTGGCATTCGGCGGTAACACCTACAAGATGAAATTCGGTCACAGAGGATGCAACCAGCCGGTCTCCTACGACGGAAGGATTTACATAACGAGCCAAAACCACGGTTTTGCTGTGGACGAGAACAGTCTCGAGGGCACGGGTCTCATAGCGGATCAGTTCAACAGCAACGACAAGAGCATCGAGGGTATGAAGCACAGGGACCTCCCGATATTCACATCACAGTATCATCCTGAGGCGCATCCCGGGCCGGACGACACATCGTTCCTGTTCAGCCGCTTCCTCAACGTCATAAAGGGGGAATACAGATGAAGAAGGATTACAAGAAGCTCCTGGTAATCGGCTCGGGGCCCATAGTCATCGGTCAGGCCGCAGAATTCGATTTCTCCGGTTCCCAGGCATGCCGCTCACTCCGCGAGGAAGGATACAGCACCGTACTCGTGAATAGCAACCCTGCGACAATCCAGACTGACCCGGATACCGCTGACAGGGTTTACATCGAACCGCTCACGGCAGAATCGGTGGCGAAGATCATCGAGAAGGAAGGCATCGACGGGGTAATCTCCGGAATGGGAGGCCAGACCGGACTGAACATCTCTGCGGAACTGGCAGAGAAAGGATACCTGGAGAAATACGGAGCAAAACTGGTCGGCACCCAGCCCGATGCGATCGAGAAATCAGAGGACAGGGAACTCTTCAAGGAGACCATGGAATCCATCGGCGAACCCATTCCAAAATCGCGTTCCGTGAATAGCGTGGAGGAAGCGATAGAGGCGGTGAGGTACATCGGGAGATACCCTGTCCTGGTACGTCCCGCTTTCACACTTGGCGGTACCGGAGGAGGTGTCGCCTACAACGAGGAAGAACTCAGGGACGTCTGTTCCCATGGACTCGCATACAGCCGTATCCATCAGGTATTGATCGAAGAGAGCGTCCTCGGCTGGAAGGAGATCGAGTACGAGGTCATGAGGGACTCCAAGGACAATTGCATAATCATCTGTAATATGGAGAATCTCGACGCCATGGGGATACACACCGGGGAATCCATTGTATGCGCTCCCTGTCTCACACTGTCGGATGACGATCTCCAGATGTTCCGTACCGCTTCAATCAAGATCATCCGTGCCCTGAAGATAGAAGGTGGCTGCAACGTCCAATATGCTTTCGATCCTGTGACACATGATTATCGTGTGATCGAGGTCAACCCAAGGGTATCCCGTTCTTCCGCCCTTGCATCCAAGGCGACGGGGTATCCAATAGCTAGGGTGGCTACGAAGATCGCCGTAGGATATACTCTGGACGAGATACCTAACCGCATCACAGGCAACACATCCGCAGCTTTCGAACCTTCGCTGGATTACATAGTCATCAAGATCCCCCGTTGGCCTTTCGATAAGTTCCGCACGGTCGACAGACATCTCGGGACACAGATGAAATCCACCGGGGAGACCATGTCAATAGGAAGGACGGTAGAGGAAGCTCTGCTCAAAGGGCTGCGCTCCCTCGAGATCGACAACATAGGTCTCGACCCCATAGACATGCCGGATGAGGAGATACATGCCGAGTTCACTCATGCCACTGACCGTCGTATTTTCGCCATAGGTGAGGCACTAAGAAGAGGATGGGATCCCGCGGACATCGCAAAGGAGACATGCTGGGACATATTCTTTGTGAATAAACTGAAGAATATCATCGATATGGAGAAGAAGGTCAGGAACGGCACACTGACCGAAAGTCTCCTCAGAAAGGCCAAGGAGATGGGGCTCTCGGACCTGAACATAGCAACCATACGCGGCGATATGAGCGAATGGGATGTCCGCAGACTGCGTGAGGACTTGGGCATCGTCCCGGTTTACAAGATGGTGGACACCTGCGCTGCCGAGTTCGCTGCCTCCACGCCGTACTACTATAGCACATACAACGGGGTCGCCACCGAGGTCCGCAAGAGCGGCAGGAAGAAGGTAGCTGTCATCGGAGGAGGACCGATACGCATCGGTCAGGGGATAGAATTCGATTACTGTTGCGTGCATGGTGTGATGGCCCTGCAGGAAGAAGGTGTAGAAACCATCATGATCAACAACAATCCCGAGACCGTGTCCACGGATTACGACATATCAGACCGCTTGTACTTCGAGCCCTTGGAGACAGAGGATGTGCTCAACATCTTAAAGACCGAGGATGTGGACGGCGTGATATGCCAGTATGGAGGACAGACTTCGGTGAACATGGCTGTGGATCTTGAGAAAGGACTGGAAGGTACGGAGGTGAAGATACTCGGTACCACACCGGATCAAATGGATGTGGCCGAGGACAGAAGGAGGTTCACTGACCTGATGCGCCGCCTGGAGATCAGACAACCCCCGTCCGGTACGGCATATTCATACGATGAGGCCGTGGCTATCGCCAAACAGATAGGATACCCCGTACTGGTCAGACCCAGTTACGTCCTCGGAGGGCGTGCAATGGAGATTGTCTACTCCGATGAGGAGCTCAGTACCTACATGGAAACGGCAGTAAAGGTTTCGAACCACCATCCCGTGCTTATAGACAAGTTCATATCAGATGCGATCGAGATCGACGTAGATTCAATCTGCGACGGCGAGGACGTGTATGTCGGAGGCATACTGGAACATATCGAATACGCAGGATGCCATTCGGGTGATGCCGCCATGGTCATGCCTCCTTACAACCTGAGTCAGAGGATCATCGACGAGATAGTGGAAATCAATCGGAAGGTCGCCCTCGCGCTTGAAATCCGCGGACTCATGAATCTGCAGCTGGCCTGCAAGAACGGACAAATATGGATGATCGAGGCCAATCCCAGGGCCTCCAGGACCATCCCATTCATATCGAAGGCCACGGGAGTGCCTCTGGCGAAGATAGGAGTCAAGGTCATGCTGGGACATAAGCTCAGGGAATACGGCCTCTCAGGCTACAGACCGATAGACCATTTCGCAGTAAAGGAATCTGTGTTCGCATTCCTGAAGCTTCCCGGGGTGGATCCCATACTGACCCCCGAGATGAAATCCACCGGAGAGGTCATGGGCATCGATCCCGATCTGCATACCGCTCTTCTCAAGGCCCTGATGTCCGCTGGTACGGACCTTCCTACGGAAGGAGGAGTGTACATAACGGTCAACGACCTGGACAAATCGCGTGCCACGGAAGTGGCCAGATCCCTTGCGGATATGGGATTTACGATCTACGCGACCAGAGGAACGTCGGCATATCTCACCAGGAACGGTGTGAAGAACATACGTGTGTCCAAGAGCGGAGAGGATTCCGAACCCGATGCTCTCGATCTGATGAGGGCCGGCGACATATCCCTCATCATAAACACTCCTTCTGAGCATTCCGGTGCCGTCAGGGACGGCCATAACATGCGCCGTAAGGCCGTTGAACTTGAGATTCCCTACATCACCACCATGAATGAAGCTGAGATGTCCGTAGGTGCCATAGCTGTCAAACGCGAGAAGGAACTCAGCGTCAAGAGCGTGCAGGAATATCACGACCTTAGATTCTGAATCCAAAACTCCCCGGGTAATCCCGGGGCTCTTTCATTTTTCCGCCCATAATCATGATGGCCGACTTCACTGTGTTCAACATCGGACCTTATTTAGTCTTCTTTTGTAAACGGATGGACAAAACGACACAGTTTGTCTGATTTGAGACAGATCCTGACCCATATCGCCTGAAAAGTCAGTCAAGATACATCTTGGATTTCCTGCTGTCAGAATGAAGGATACTGTTTCAAATACGGAATGCAAATCCATTATCACCGTCCGTGGACCGACAGGAGGGACCGGATGGGAACGAAAAAGAGAATAGCAATAATTGCAACGATGGCGCTCGTCATATGCGCCGCGATGATGGTCTTTGCCACACAGGGTTCCGATGCCGGGACCGGGGAAGGGACCGAGGATACCGGAAGCATAACCTGGATAATGGTATGCTCCGCACTGGTGTTCATAATGTCACCGGGGATCGCATTCTTCTACGGGGGCATGCTGAGGAAACAGAGCATGTCGTCGATGATAACCCAGACACTCATAGCGATGGGTGTCATGACCGTATCGTGGGTCGTCGTGGGATACTCGCTGTCGTTCAGCGGCGACGGTACCTTCATAGGCGACCTGGAGCACATGTTCCTGAACGGAGTGACCGAGAACGCCCCTACAGGCATCTCCGAGATGGAGTTCGCAATATTCCAGGGAATGTTCGCAATGATAACCGCTGCCATCGTACTCGGTGCATGCGCAGAACGTATCAGATACACGGCGATGATCTGGTTCCTTGCGATATGGTCCGTGATAGTCTATGCTCCCATGGCCCACTGGGTGTGGGGAGGGGGACTGTTCGATCAGTACCTGACCGTCCTCGATTATGCGGGAGGCACAGTGGTCCACATATGTGCAGGGATCACCGGTATCGCTCTCGTCCTCTTCGCAGGGAAGAGGAGCGACATGGTACGCAACTCCAGAGCGCACAACATCCCGCTTGCATTCCTGGGATGTGCACTTCTGTGGTTCGGATGGATAGGATTCAACGGAGGATCGGGACTGTCCGCCGGTGGTGAAGCTGTCCGTGTGATAATGGTGACCATGACATCAGCAGCATGCGGTATGATCGCCTGGTTCGCTGTCCAGTACTACATGGTGGGACGCGTCGGAGTGCTCGGAATGATAGCCGGTTCGATAGCCGGGCTCGTCGGTATAACCCCTGCAGCAGGATATGTCGGCATATCGGAAGCGATGATCATAGGTGCGGTCACAGGTGTGCTGTGCTTCTTCGCCGTAAGATACACCAAGGGCAGGGAGAAGCTGGACGATGCCCTGGATGTCTTCGCAGTCCACGGTGTGGGCGGTATATGGGGAGCGATTGCGACAGGTATACTCGCCAACCCGGATTATGCCGGAGGGGTCGCCGGACTGATATACGGTTCCTGGGACCTATTCATCGGACAGATCGTAGCGGTGATCATCACACTGGTGTTCTGCTTCGCGGTCTCCTACTGCATAATATTCGTGATATCCAAGTTCATGAGGGTTCGCGTGACGGAAGAGGAGATGCTCGTGGGACAGGACATAATCGAGCACGGTGAGAACGCATACATGTGAGGGAGATAGGAATGAAACTAATCACAGCAGTGATACGTCCGGAGAAGTGCCAGGCAGTGAAGGATGCACTCAAGGACCTCGGTATCAACGGTATGACCATAACCCATGTCTATGGCAGAGGGAGACAGGGCGGGGTGAAGTTCACCACAAGAGCGGGGGAGATCATCATAGACGAGCTCGAGAAGACCAAGATCGAGATAGTGGTCGAGGATGATTCTCAGGTGGATTCCGCCATAGATGCGATCGTCAAGGCCGCACAGACAGGGAGACCAGGAGACGGACGTCTGATGGTCACACCGGTGGAGAGGTTCATCAGGATCAGACCGGAACCTCCCGAAAAACAGGAATGAAACGATCATTCAAAGGCAGGGTCTGCGGCCCTGCCGCCCTTTCTTCACCTTTATCGACGTCATCAACAGATATTGTTGCGATGTAACTCAAATGTTATCTATCAGTACGTTCGTCATTCAAATATGGACACCAAACGTGCTGCGAGATATCCTTTCTTGAAGGAATCGGCCGAGTTCGCGGAGAAGAACTCTGCAGACCTGGAATCCCTGCTCACGTCCGAATCCTATGCTCCTGCGCGCGTCAGGGGCAGGGAGAGGGTACTCCAGGCGCTGGAGAACTACGAGGTGTCCTATGTGGAGCTCATGACCGATTACGACAGGCTCATCGAGGTCATGTCATACCCGTATGCAAGGATGATCGTATCCCTCATCGGGGACCGTTTCCTCACCAAGAGGTATGCCCTTGCAGAGGCGGTCAGGATGAACGAACTCCTGAACAAGGAGGACAGGGAGACGGTCCTCATGGTATCAGAGGAACTGGGGGTGTCATCGGCAGTGGCACGCGACGGGACCATACACATGAACTTCCCCGATTTCCTCAGACTCGCCAGCAGACTGAACAGCGTGGAATGGAAACTGATCAACAGCGACATCCACCACGGTGTAGTCTATCTCCCGCAGGACAAGTTCAGCCGTCTCATGCAGAACGCCCTCCAGGACAAGATCGAGTCGGAACTCCCCCTGATGACGCCGGATGAATACAAGGGATACCTGGCCGGTGATGTCACCGCGGTGACCATGGCTCTTGCCGATACGAAGATGAAGATGAGTCCCACGAACGGCGAGGGGATGAAGACCGAATTCCTCCCTCCGTGCCTGGTCCACATTTTGGAGATGTCCAGGAACGGACTGAACCTTCCGCACAGTGCCAGATTCGCGGTCGTGACGTTCCTCAAGGCGTTGGGATTGGGCTATGAGGACATCATCAAGGTGTTCGCGGAATCCCCTGATTTTGACGAGTCCAAGTCGGAATATCAGATCAAGCACATCATGGGCGAGCTGAGCGGTGGCGAAGGATACTCCCCGCCCGAATGCAAGACCATGAAGACCAACGGTCTCTGCTACAATCCCGACAAACTATGCGAGCAGGAGTGGATGAACCACCCGCTCAAATATTACAGAACAAAGGTCAAGGACAAGGAAAGGAATGCCCAGAGGCCTCCGGAGAACCCGGCAGGCCCCCAGTGATCATTCCTTCTTCTCCTGTTCCATCTTACCGAGGTTCTTCCAGGTGATTATCGCTCTCTGGATGGCCGTGAGGTTTCCGACTACGGCGAACCAGAGTATCATGATCTCGAGCCAGTTCAGGGTGAATGCCCAGGATCCTATCTCTATGTCGAACCAACCTAGCTCGAATGCGGACATCACGATCTGGATTATGGGGAAGAGCGTAGAGAGCACGACCCTGTCCGCACGTCCGAGGAATCCAGCGTAGAGACGGGGCGCTCCGATGGCCTGGGCCTGAGTACCCATATATGATGTCAGGAGCACTCCTACCAAGGCCGCCATTCCAAGATACGGGTTGCACCAGTATCCGCAGCATGCGATACCTCCGATCATGAAGATATCCGCGTATCTGTCGAAGACGTGATCGAGATAGTCCCCTTTTGCACTGCATTTGTTACCGAGCTTCGCAATCTTACCGTCGAGGGCATCAAAGTACCCCGAGATTATCACGAGGGCCGCACCTACAAGCAGCAGCCATTCCCTGTCCGAATCCCCGCTGAGGTAGAACACGACACCGCTCAGTACGGCGATGATGAGCCCGATCCACGATACGGTGTTCGGGTTGACGTTGATGAATTTCCTTGCAACAGGGGCCAGTAAGAAGTCGACCCTCGCTCTCTGCCCGTCTAGAACCATTTGTCCATCTCCAGCGACCAATCGGTCTTTCCAGGTACGTAATCGTCTGACTTCCCTTTTAGTATTTCTTCTATGGAATCGGCTGAAACAGGAATATCATCATGAGAACAGTCGATCTCCCATACCGGGATATCCGATTCCGTTGCCTCGCAGAGGATCACGTCCAATACCTCTGATTGGACGTTCTCGCATACCTTGTTCTCCCCATAGCCGCGTGCCCTGAGCCTGTCAGCGAGTATATCGGGATGACATCTGAGGACTATTATCCCGCTGCAGTCCATGAAATGGGACAGGTGGCTGTCGATTAGATACAGATCGGGACTGTCACGATACTCCTGAAGGGAATCGTTCAATAGATCGAGGTCTACCTCATGGGTGTCCCTCTCCGCATCCAATTCCCCCAGCAGGCCGTTGGCCTTGATGTGCTCCTTACCATCTATGACGTTGTATCCCCTGCTGCGGAGCTCATTGGAAAGGGATGTCTTTCCCGTACCGGGGGTGCCGGTGAGGGCGTAGAGCGTCATACGATCTCTCTGAGATAGGGCTCCGCCCTCTCCATGACCGCATCCCATGTGGGAATGTGGGTGAGAGCGCCCGTCTCCTCGATGACGAATGATGCTACCGCAGAGGCTATAGTAAGTGCCTCTGGCACATCGTATCCCTTGTACAGTGCCGTGTAGAATCCCGCCCTGTACGTATCCCCGCATCCGGTGGGATCGGCTATCCTGTCGGCCTTGACTGTGGGGATCGAGATGATCTCCCCTCCGACCTTCGCCTTGCTGCCCTCGGAGCCGTGCGTGCAGACGACCATGTCCACCGGGGCATCCATGATGTCGTCCAATCCGATGTACTTCCTCAGCGATTCCGCCTCGAAGTTGTTGCAGAACAGTGCATCGGACCTCTTCAGGGCCTCAGGGAAGTTCTCCGCGTTCCATATCCTGTGTGATTCCTGGGCCGGATCTATGGCGATCCTGGTCTTGGATGCGATCTCGTCCATCACACTGATGTAATATGACGGCTGACCGGTGCAGAAGTGAGTGTATTTGGATTTCTTTGCGTTGGAAGTTAGCCTTATGCCTGTCTCGTCCGCGAATCCCTGAGGCCCCTGATAGAACACTACCTTCTGGACCATGTTGGGATCGTTGACCACGACCGCCCCCGATGTCTCGAACTTGTCGACGTGCAGGAACTCGTCCAGTATCAGACCGGACTCCTCGATCTGCCTCTCGTACATGCCCGGGAAGTCGTTCCCGACGAATGCGCAGAGGGCTGTTGGGCATCCGAGCTTGGCCGCCGCGACGGCGATGTTGGTACCCGTACCGCCGAGGGTCGTCATCTTGGTGACGATGTCCTCGGTGGTGTTGTCCGCAGGGAACTTCCTGACCGTGAGGATCTGGTCCACGGTGACGTGACCGTAGACGGACAGGAAAGGCTGGCTCATGTGCCTTCCTTCCATCCCGTGGTGTATCTTACCTGGTCATCGCTGAGCTTGTCGATGAGAACGCCCATCGATTCCAGCTTGATGCTAGCGATCCTGGAATCTATATCCTCGGGGACCCTGTAGACCTGGGGACTCATGTCCTTGTAGTTCTTGCTCATGTACTCGATACCGAGCGCCTGTGTGGCGAAGCTCATATCCATGATCTCTGCGGGGTGACCCTGTCCTGCGGCGAGGTTCATGAGACGTCCCTCTCCGATAAGGTAGATGCGGCGTCCGTCCTTCATCTTGTACTCGTCGATAAACTCACGGACACGCGTGCATGACTCCGACAGGGCGTACAGATGCTCCTTGTTGATCTCGTTGTCGAAATGTCCGACGTTACCGACTACGCAACCGTCCTTCATGACCTGGAAGTGCTCGAGGGTCAGGATGTCCTTGCATCCGGTGACGGTGAACACCATGTCGGCGACCTTGACGGCATCGATCATCCTCATGACCTGGAATCCGTCCATCTTGGCCTCTATGGCCTTGACGGGATCTACCTCGGTGACGATGACGCATGCCCCGAATCCCTTGGCCCTCATGGCGATACCCTTACCGCACCAGCCGTATCCTGCCACTACGACGGTCTTTCCGGCGACCAGCAGGTTCGTGGCGTTCATCCATCCGTCGAAGGCTGACTGACCAGTTCCGTATCTGTTGTCGAACAGGAACTTCATCTTGGCGTCATTGACATCCAATACGGGGAAGCTGAGCGTCCCGTCCGCGGCCATCGCCTTGAGGCGTGTGACACCTGTGGTGGTCTCCTCGTTGGCCGCCTTGATGTTGGGCAGCACCTCCCTGCGGGTGGTGTGCGCCATGGTGATGAGGTCCGCACCGTCATCGATGATGAGGTCCGGGTTCATGTTGAGCACCGTGTTCAGGTTGGCGTAATACTCATCCTGCGTCTCCCACTTCTTCGCATAGACGTCCAATCCGTACTCGTCGCGGAGGGCGTGTGCGACGGAATCGTCGGTGGAAAGGGGGTTGCAGCTTGCGAGACGGATATTCGCTCCGGCATCGGCAAGTGTGATGGCCAGCATACCTGTCTTCGCCTCCGTGTGGAGGGCCATTCCGATCTTGAAACCCGCTAGGGGCTGTTCCTTGATGAAGTTCTTTCTGATCTCCTGGAGCACGGGCATGTGGTTCTCCACCCAGTGCAGCTTCAGGGATCCCTGTTTGAGAAGGTCTTCCATTCAATCATCTCCCGATCCGAAACCGGACATCAGTGATTCACAGATGCATTCGACGGTCTCGCGACGGTTCGCTGAGCTATCATATTGCTCAATCACTTTAAGGATTATCTCATCGTGTCCCCTGAGTTCCCCGATGAAACGTATGATGTTCTCCAATGCGCGGGTCATCTCGTCCGAGATGGGGACGGTCGCCTTGCATGACGTACGGGACAGTGGATTCAGATCTATGGAGATCACGACCTTCCCCATGGAGACCAACGCTTCCGCACGGTCCCCGTCCTCTATCGGCACCACGATGACATCGCTGTCGAAGATGCCTTCCTTGGTACAGAGGGCACGG
Source organism: Candidatus Methanomethylophilaceae archaeon (assembly GCA_017468935.1). Lineage (GTDB taxonomy): Archaea > Thermoplasmatota > Thermoplasmata > Methanomassiliicoccales > Methanomethylophilaceae > Methanoprimaticola. The sequence goes on along the minus strand of JAFUHJ010000212.1, from coordinate 3,763 downwards.
TCGTGGTTCAATCCCTGGATCCTGCAGTCCGGTTCGCGTCCGAGGACGTTCTCGGCACCCTTGGACTCCAGATATGATATCAGGCCCTCCATCCTCTCCGGCGTCCTGTGGAACAGGTTGACCTCCATCTTGGCAGGTACGGCCTTGGCCAATGCGATGAGGTTCTCCGGATCGAGAGCCGCGGCGTTCCCGTTGACGCATACGACAGGGTTCTTGGCCCTGAGCAGATATGCGGCTGCGACCTTCTCGGCCTCCAGCGCGGGAGGGATGCTCTTCTCGCCCATGAGGTAGTCGTAGGCCTCTCCCCTTCCGTGGGAGATGAGGCCGGTAGGGGTCACGAGACCCTCTTCCACCATATGAGCCAGACGTTCCCTTGTCATCAACGATTTGTATCTTGGATGGTCCTTCGGTATTTCCATTGGATTGTCCCCGTAGTGTACTGATACATCCATAACGGTACAAGATAGATAAGTGCATCCTAGACCGTACTTCCGAGGAGGGGGTCGAACATGTTATGTAACCGATGCTCCTCTCCATGGTCATGCCCGAAATCCGTGTGGTGATAGTCGGTCCCAAGTACGAAGGGAACGTCGGAGCGATAGCAAGATCGATGGCCAACTTCGATATGAAGGAACTCTATCTGGTGAACCCCTGCGAACTGGGGGACGATGCCTATCGCAGATCCAAGCACGGAGCGGATATACTGGATTCGGCAGTGATGTGCACCACTCTGGAGGAGGCCACTCAGGACTGCTTCCTTGTTGTCGGTACGAGCGGAGTCGTCACCAAGGGCGACAGCAACTACACACGCGTGCCCATGCCTGTAAGGGAGTTCGCGGAACACTGCAGGGGATACACCGAGAAGATAGCTGTGGTCTTCGGAAGGGAGGATATCGGACTGCTGCAGGAGGAATTGAACTACTGCGATGTCCTCATCACCATCCCGGCCAGCGACGAATATCCGATCCTTAATCTCTCGCATGCAACGCATACGGTGCTCTACGAATTCTTCACCGCCATGCACACGGAGCTGAGGAGGCCAGAGCCGGCGGACAAGCGGGAGAAGGAACTGATGTTCGCATACTTCGGGGATCTCCTTGACGCGATTGATTATCCCAAGGAGAGGCGCCCCAACACAGCGGTCATGTTCAGAAGGATGATGGGCCGTGCGATACCCACGAAATACGAGTACAACACGATAATGGGCATCTTCGGAGATGCCTCCAAGTATCTCAAGTACGGAAAACCGTGGAAGAAAGACAAATCAGAATGATCTGACCGCTCTGAAGATTATCACTTTGGAATCGTCGGAATCGTTGCGGAGGACTATCTCCGGGATCGTACCGCACAGCATCGCGACACTGTTCTTGATATCCTCTATCTCGGACGATCTCACGTTGGATCCTAGCATTATAACCGATCTGTCGGTGGCGCGCTCTATGTCGAACATCAGATGATCCCAGGACCTTGTCACCGCATTCACCGGGAGGACATCCGTGGAAGGCACGAATGCGTACATCCTGTCCGTGAACACGGAGAAGAAAGGTCCCTGCATGAACTCGACGATCGACCTTATCGAACTCCTGATCATGCGGTCGCTCATCTTAAGGAACACTGTCCAAAGCTTCTCCTTGTTCAATTCGAGGTTGACATCCATCAGCTTCTGCATGTCCACGACAAGACTGCAATCCGACAGGGCCACCACCTCCGAGAGGTTCTTGAACGCCCTCTCACGGCGTTCCGCCTCGAATCCCATGGGGATGCCGAACACGGAAACCACCTTGCAATTCCTGTTCCTGGCACATCTGATGACATCCCTGATTATGCCGGTACCGACCGCACCTCCGAGGATCAGGAACGGTACGACTATGCGCTTTCCCTCTAGGGCATACTCTATCTCCTTGAGGTCGTCCTTTGGGATCGTGGAGAACTTATCGGAGAGGACATCGAAATGGTGGCCGAACTCGTTCTGGGCCTCCTCGTACTGCTCCCAAGGGTTCCTGTCCTTGGAGTCGATGATGTCGAAGGCATTCTTTGCTGCACCTCCGCATACGATGACCGCGACATCCTCTTCCATGGAGCACCATATGGGCTACCCGTGATAAAAGGAACGGTCGGGGGATCAATGGTTTGCCAACTATTGGCTTTCAACACTTGAACATAAAGAATCTCGTACATCCGATGCCCTGAATGAATGCTTATTACATTTTATCACCATACTCCCGACAAAGGGATACGAATGATGTCCAGAACAAAGCTGATTGCTCTTCTGGCCGTGACGACTTTGATCGTCCCTCTCATTTCGACATCGGTAGAGTTTTCCGCCGACGATTCCGATTACGAGATAAAGGAGATCGAGACCTACAGGCCGAATGAAGATGAACCCACTATGAAGGAATACCGCATATACAGCGATATGCCCAATGTACCGTTCATAACATTGGACGGATTATACAACATCTATTCAGGGAAAGAGATGAAGACGACCTTCTCCGATGGGAAGGTGACATACATCAACCCCATCAATACAGAAGTCACCGCGACCATCGATACCGAAACATGGACGTTCAAATGCGACAATTACTCTGTGTTCAAGGCACCCCTGACCGAGGAAGATCATAGCGCCAGATTCATGAAATCTACGTCCGAAGCAACCCATGAGGAAAAAACGAAGACCATCGCTATCGGAGACTACGATATCCCCTTGTATTTCGATGATGGTAATATATGGATGCCTGTTCAGACAGCGGCCGACCTGTTCTTGAGCCCCTTCGCGTATTATACATACTGCATTCCAGAACTCATATGCTGTATCACTGTATATGAATCACTAAGCGGAACACCTGCAAAACTCGAGGCTGTCATTCAGAAAGAGATAGAAGTATTGTCATACGAGACGGTTCGTTCAGCGGATCTTGTCGACCTGACATACAAGGAGTTCTGCCTGGTCATAGACAACAACTATGGTAAACCGGATACGGCCGCCCTTGGAAAGGAACTGCAGAAGTCCAAACTGGACGATGTGCTGAACAACTACAACGAATCGACCAAGAAGATAGCATCATGGCTGCAATCCGACGATTATGTGGAATACATAGCAGGACTCACAGCTCTGGGGGCATATCTGAATGATGGCGGTCACACTTCATTCCCCGTCCTGAATAATATCATTGGTGATGAGCGCAAGACTGAGGTCATCAACCTTCTCAATACCATCGATGTACCCGAGATTAGGGACAAAGGCACGATCATGAATAAACTAAAGGAAGCCAGAACCAATGTGCTAGGCCCCGGGGACTATCATGAATCGGGAGACACAGCCATGTTCACATTCGATACTTTCGTAACCGATCTGGAAGGCTGGGAGAATTACTACGACAACAAAGGAGAGCTGCCAAAGGACACGTACGGTTCCGTCATCGCGGCTTTGGAAAAGGCCAAAAAGAACCCGAACATCAAGAATTTCATCTTCGACGTGACAACGAATTCCGGCGGTGATTCATCCCCATGCTTGGCGATCATCTCGATTATGACGGGGGACTACTCGTACATGTACAACAAATTCGTGGACACCGAACTGTCCGTAGAGATGAAGAGCCACATAGATACCAACCTGGACGGTAAATTCGATGAGAAGGATCTGAAGAAACAGTACGACTTCAACTTCGCTATACTCTGTACCAATAACTCGTTCTCCAGCGGTAACCTTCTGCCCGTGTACGCGAAGGAACGCGGAATAATGATAATGGGAGAGACATCAGGC
>JAFUHJ010000211.1 GCA_017468935.1 Candidatus Methanomethylophilaceae archaeon | reverse complement strand
GCACCCTATCCGATGATAAAGATCGGAAAGGTCCTGGGAGACTGCTCCGGGCTATCAGAGGCCGGGGACAGACAGAGATTGACCCTGGACCAATCCTTCTGATCAGACTATTGTGAGCGAGTGATCGAAGTCCGTCAGGATTTCGCATCCGTTCTCGGTCACCAGAATGGTGTCCTCTATCCTTATGCCTCCGACTCCCGGGATATAGATACCGGGTTCGGCGGACACTATGTTACCAGCATGGAGTATCTGATCCGATCTCGGAGATACGGATATGGCCTGATGCACATCCATCCCGATACCGTGACCGAATGAATGTATGAATGTGCCTTTGAATTCTGAATCGTCTATGATCTTCCTTGCGGCCAGATCGGCAGCGTTGGCATTGGCACCGTCGTGGTATTCCGCAATTCCTGCCAGCTGGGCCTCCCTGACGACCTCGTATGCCCTCTCGAGTATCTCCGGGGGCCTTCCGAGAAACAGCGTCCTGGTCATGTCTGAGCAGTACCTGTCATATTTGGTACCGAAATCGAACAGTGCAGTATCCCCTTTCTTGAGTCTGTAGTCGCAGGGCATATGGTGCGGCTGGGCCGAAAACGGTCCGAAGGCGGAGATCGTGTCGAAAGCATTTCCGCTACCTCCGAGCTCGCGCATCCTGTTGTCCATCCTGGCCGCGACCTCCTTTTCCGATACTCCTTCGGACAGGTAATCTGGCAACTCCTTGGCTACCGTGGAGGAGATCCTGCAAGCCTGCTTGGTGGCCTCTATCTCCTTGGCATCCTTGATGGACACCGTACTGTCGATCGCTTTACCGGCATCGACGACCTCTATCCCCTCGACGATCCTTTTCACATAGGATACCATGGCGTGGGTGCTGGAGTGGGTGTTGAATCCTACCTTCTTGCAGCCCTTGAGAGCATCCTTGAGGAAATTCTCCCTCTCCTTGGCATCATGATACACGCAGATGTTCCCCACACCCTCTCTGGCAGATTCCTCCTCGAGCGGGTTGACTATCACGTCAAGGGACCCGTCGCCACGTACAACGGCGAAACAACTCTCGAACACCCCTCCAGGCTGTTCGCAGAGATACCAGAACGTGGAATCGAGGAACGGTTCCCCGTCATTCATGATAACGACGGCGTCCATGCCTTCGGCATTCTCGATGAGCCTCTCGGCCCTAGTCTTCTGCATGCGGATCAGATCCCTATCCACTGGTTCTTGACGATCCTTTGGAGAGCGGAAATGGCAGAATACACGTACAAGCTGGAAGTCCTCGGGTTGACCTCGAGCGGGACGTTGCATGTGCGAGTGGTCATCTCTCCGAAATCCCCTTTGATCCTGAGCTCGTGGGAGTTGACCTTGATGTGCGGATCGACCGATATGGTGACCTTCGTCTTGTCGAAACCTATTCCCATGATGCTGACGATAGCCGCGACGTTCACCAATCTGGGGAATAGCTGGACCGCCTCCCTGGCAGTACCGGAGAACAGTTCTGTCCTCTCCTTGAGGGCGTCGATATCCATGCCGATCTTCTTCACGTGTTCGTTGTCCACGAAGTTGAGGGGAGGCATGATTGTATTGAGCTCCACTTCGGTGAGATTGCCCATCATGGATGAACTGAGACCGTCCGTTCCGCAGATGGCCCCGGAAGGGATATACACCTTGGCCTCACACTGGGCGGCCTTATCGATGACACTCTGCCTGAAATCGTCGTCCACGAGTGCTCCCACTGACATGACCATTATGTCGACGCCTCTTGCGACGACCTTGGGTATGATGTCCTTGGCGGCCTGCTGTGTGGCGCATTCGATCACCAGATCACAGTGGTAGAGTTCCTCGTCGATGTTCTCGATGATCTCGCCCTTGTTGATCTCACCATTGATCTTCTCAGCACGTTTCCTGTCCTCGTCCAGGAGGTATATCCTCTTGACTTCCATCATCTTGTCCGCGGCCTTTGCGAGCTGTGTGCCCCTCGAACCGCAGCCTACGATCGTAATGCGCATGTAGACCCTTACATGCTTTTCAGTTAAAATAGGAATCCCAAAAACCGATGCTGAATAGCCCCTGATTCATCCATCCAGCAGTTCAGGATGACACATCTGGTCATCATTAATGATCGGATGCACGCAATGTCTTCCTAGGACATCGAATGTGTTTTATCTGTTAGTTCGATGTTCAACCGATCCGTCAGAGGACCTGACGAGGAGTTGGTCGTTTATGGAGCGCAAGGATATCTTCCCGATTCTCACTGCGGTAATCGTTATCGCACTGGTCCTTGCCGGCGAGATCATCGTAACGACCGATTCCCATGACGATTTCTCTACATCCGTCACAACGGACGGGGATGATGTACAGATCACCATCGAGTCCCGCAGGCCCCTCGTCTATACGGCCGTCTCGCTCATCGATTCACTGGATACACCGAAAACAGTTTCCGTTTTCTATGACAAGGATTACATGTCCGCGGCCGAGAGCGGGGTCGCCTCCACCGGCGGAAGAGCTCTAGATGAGAATTATTACGTCGAACAGATCGATGCCACCCTGAAGGTCCGTGGCATAGATTATTCCGAGATCGTTGATGCCAAAGATCTGGCGGAGGTCATGTCCAAGGACGGCAGGGACAATGCCGTCATCGTCATATCGGGGTCCCTTCCGGATACGGTGTATGACGGCACTTCGGACTCATTGGTGCTGGATTGGATCGGGTCCGGGGGAAGGCTCTATTGGATCGGGAGCGTACTCGGAAAATACATCTCCCATACGGATTCCATCGAGACTGTGGAATCCGGGACCACCCTCTTCTTGGGTTCCGAATGCATAGATGACACTCGGATCAGAGGTTACGACCTCATTGACAACGGGTTTCGCGATGCATTCTACATCCAGAGCAACCTGACCACGTTCGGAGTGGATACATCCAAGCTTCCCAAGGATGTCGATTACCTCTCCATGGGATTCACTGACGGCAGCCGTTCAAGCATCACTGTCGTGGGATCCGGTGACGGACTCGTATGCGTTATAGGCGGCGAGTACACTATCCGTCAGCGTATGGACCTGGCACAGATGGTGGCCTCGGGGATCGGCCCTGATACCGTGATCGTGGATACAGCGGTCGGATCCGTTTCTGGGACCGAGAATGTGACACTACAGAAGGGCGATCACATCTACGTCACGATAGGCGTCTATTGCCCTGTCTATGCGGAAGGACATAAGGTGACGGAATGACATTCTTCAACGATACCCGCATGATGTGCAAGGGGATGCTGATCGTCATCTCGGTCGGGCTTATCGCCAGGGCGGCCCTCGGATACCTTCTGGAATTCAATAACGATGTGACGGCCTGGGCCATGACCATCGGCAACTTCGAAGCCGGGGACGGACTTTATGAGATGGACGGATACTATTATCCTCCTGTCTGGGGCTATAGACTGGGATTATTCTCGGAATTCCTCGCACTCACAGTG
>JAFUHJ010000210.1 GCA_017468935.1 Candidatus Methanomethylophilaceae archaeon | reverse complement strand
GTGCTTACGAACTGTCGAACAGCTCGACCATATCAGAAGCGGTACAACCGCCTCAAGACCAGATGCTGTCAAGGTACAGGATCTCCTTGTGGGTCGGTCGTACACGATCGCTCTGAGTGTTGTAGAGCTTGAGCTCCATGATAGCGATGTTCGCATAGCTGGCGAACAGTACTTGCTTGAAATCCATTTGCTCCTTCTTAGGCTCTGAACCCATCATAAACCCTTCAATAGTGCTGTTAATCAGATTGATGGATATAAGTATATGCGTTAACAAGTCAATGTTATTAAACGGACCAGCATGTCTGGCTCGGGTTTTTTTTTGTTTAAGTAAGTAAAATGTTTGTGACGGGGTGGATACCCCGTCTTGAAGTACTCACATCTCTCCTGCCATTCCGTGGGGACCGTTCTTGAGAGCGTCGCTAGGAGCCGCTCCTGCGGGGGCCTTACGGGATGCGATGACATCGTCGATCCTGAGGATCATGTTGGACACTTCCTCGGCGGAGTTGATCGCCTGAGATTTGACCCTGAGAGGCTCGATGACGTTGCGTGCGAGCATGTCGACAGCTTCTCCGGTGTCGAGGTCGAGACCGTAGTATTTGGCCTTGGCGTTCTTCTTCTCATGGGCGTTCTTCAGCTTGATGATGCTGTCGATGGGGTCGATACCTGCGTTCTCTGCGAGGGTCCAGGGGATGATCTCCATCGCCTTTGCGAACTTCTCGATAGCGAGCTGCTCTCTGCCTCCGACGGAGGATGCGTAGTCGATCAGAGCGAGCTCGACCTCGATTTCGGGTGCTCCTGCTCCTGCAACGACCTTTCCGTCCTCGAGTGCTACTCCTACTGCGCGGATAGCGTCTGTGAGGGCCCTCTCGACTTCTTCGAGCACATGCTCGGTTCCGCCGCGGATGAAGATGGTGACTGCCTTTGCGTTCTTGCAGCCGGTGATGAATGACATTCCGTCCTCTCCGACCTTCTTCTCCTCTACGGATCCTGCGGTTCCCAGGTCCTTGCTTGTGAGCTCCATCGCGTTTCCGCAGATGGTCGCACCGGTCGCCAGGGCGATCGCATCGAGATCGGACGCCTTGCATCTCCTGTATGCGAGGATTCCTGCCTTTGCGAGGTAGTGCTGGACGAGCTCGTCGACTCCCTTGGAGCAGTAGACGACGTTCGCTCCTGCCTTCTTGATGACCTCGACGATTGCCTTCATGGAGTTCTCTTCCTCGCTGAGGAATGAGGACATCATTGTGGGGTCGGTGATCTGGATGGATGCGTCGAACTCTGTCTTCTTGACCTCGAGGGCACAGGAGAACAGCGCGATCTTTGCCTTGTCGACCTTCTGGGGCATCCTGCTGTGGACCATTTCCTTGTCCACGACGATTCCCTGAACGATCTCGGTGTCAGCGATTGTTCCTCCGACCTTCTTCTGGAGGCGGATGTTCTTGGGGTCGACGATTCCCTTCTCCTCGACTGCCTTAGCGGCCTTGACGACCAGGTCAGCAAGGAGCGCTTCCTCGTCACCGACGGACTTTCCAGTCAATGCTGTGGCGGCGACCTGCTTGAGGATCTTGTCGTTCTTTGCATCGACTGCGATGTTGTCGAGGACTTCCATTGCCTTGGCGGCTGCCATCTTGTAACCGTTGGTGATGACTGTGGGGTGGACGTTCGCATCGATGAGTTCCTCGGACTGTTTGAGGAGCTCTCCTGCGAGGACTACGGATGTTGTTGTTCCGTCTCCGCACTCGGAATCCTGTGTCTTTGCGACCTCGACGACCATCTTGGCTGCAGGGTGCTGGACATCGATCTCCTTGAGGATTGTGACACCATCGTTCGTGATGACGACATCCCCGATCGTGTTTACGAGCATCTTGTCCATTCCCTTGGGTCCGAGTGTGGACCTGACTGCATCTGCGACAGCCTTTGCTGCTGCGATGTTGTTGAACTGTGCTTCCTTGTCCTTGCTTCTCTGTGTACCTTCCTTCAGTACGATAACAGGCTGATTTCCAGATCCATACATGGCATTACACCTTTCTATGTTGGAGGATATTTTAGTTCTTCTATATAAAGGATACTACTTCTTATTCGGAGGGAAAATGGTATGCCAGCATCAATAGAAGTCTTCGATGCGACGCTGTATCAGATAATCCTTGAGTATCTCGGAGTTATGCAGCCAACGTTCCTTCTTCAGATCCATGAAGGCGTTGATCTGGGGCCATAGTCCTTCCAGGGATTCCGCGGTGTATGGCTGGGTGCGGAGTGCGGCGCGGACGTTCTCACGGATATTCCAAACACCCAAGGGGATATCATAGCCCGGATGTACCTCCCTGAAGACCATGACGCCTGCAGAACGGCCGATGCTCTGCAGATACTCCGTAACCGCCAATCTTGCAGCGTAGTATGCGCCGGTGATGTTGTCCGCATACTGTGTCCTGCCCTCGAAGAACTCGTGATCGTGGGCAACGACCATCTCGTTGGGGCTGGGATTCCAGGAGGTCTTCGGATACCATGCCTCGATCATCTCGTACCTCCAGGTGACAGGCATCATGACGATGGACCACCAATTGTCAAGACCCTTCCATTGGAATAGTCTGAACTCGTCGATGGTCTCGTTATACCTGACATCCTTCATCAGATTCTTGCCTATTATGTCATCGACCGCGGTTATGCTCCAACGGGTGGGAACGAAACGTCTGCGCTTACCTACACCCATCGTCCCGACGGAGAATGCCTTCTCGATCTCGGAGACGAATGTACCGTTGTGATATGCGGCGACCACGGCATCCGTGGAGTTCATATCCGTATCATAGAAAGACTTCTCCAGATTGTGCTCGAACCTTCCGTTCTCGACCCTAATGCTGGACATTTTCCCAGAGGGACCGAATGGCATGATCTCATCGTCAAGGACGATACGTCCTGAGGGTTTCTTCTCGAAATAGGTCTCCACATTGACCGGTTTCGCTGTCAGTGCTAGTTCCTGGACGTTGTCCACTATCTTCCCCGATTTTGCGAAATCGGTGGCATCGATGCGGTATTTCCCTCTGACGAGCTGATATCTCATGGCGGCGATATCGTACATCGATTTACCGCCCCACAGTTCGGGCTTATCGAGTTCAGTGGTATCTCCCATGAAAGTCGGGAGCAGCGGACCGATCTCCACCTTCGGATAGCCATAACGACCTACGAAGACCGCCGGCGGGGAACTTCCGGCGACATCGTTGCTCTTGATCACGGGCGTGTTGATCTTCTTGGTATAGAATTTGACCATGAGAGGGCATCTGTCCTTGCCGCATAAGCGCCTCGTACCTTTACAGACGTTACAGAGTCCGTTCTTCACAACAGTGTCGCTTCCGCCGGTCATCTCGTCGAAGAGCGTGCTCTGATTCTCCATATTGAAGCGGATGAGGTGTTCATAGAAAAACCCGTCCTTTCGATCATGTGCGGGAAGACGGTAATAGGAGAGACAGCTGGATTACTCCAATGCAAGGGGACTGTCTCCCTCTACACCTTGTCATCATGCTCAAAGGATAAAAAGGGAACGCCTGAAAAGCCAGTTTTCAATCAAATTCAAGAGAAAATCAAATGTTTTGACTAGGTCATATAAAAAGATACATTAATAAAAGGGTGGATAACCACCCTTATTTTGGATTGTCTCACTCGTCCGACTTCCTAGCCTTGACCGACGCTCCGTGGGCATAGAGGCCCTCGGCGTTGGCAAGGGTCTCCACCGTAGGTGCGAGGGCCGCAAGACCGCCCTTCGTAAGATACTGGACGGTGGATGTCTTCATGAATGCCATGACATTCAGGCCCGAGCATGTCTTCGCGTGCTCGGCCGTGGGGAGGACGTGGTTGGTACCGGAAGCGTAGTCACCTGCGGCCACAGGCGTATAGGGTCCGACGAAGATGGAACCGGCGTTCCTCACCTTGCTCAGGGTGTCCAGGGGATCCCTGGTTTGGATGGACAGGTGCTCAGGTGCGATCTCGTTCATGATCTCGATAGCAAGATCGAGGTCGTCCGCAATGATGTATCCGGAGTTGTTCATCGCTTTCTCGATGATCTCCTTCCTAGGAGTCTCATTGATGAACTTCTCCATGATAGGCCAGACCCTGTCGGGAAGGGTCGGATCGTCGGTGACGAGCAGACATGCAGATGAAGGATCGTGCTCTGCCTGGGCCACAAGGTCCACTGCTACGAACTCGACGTCGGCATATTTGTCTGCAAGAACCGCGACCTCGCTCGGTCCAGCGGGGAAATCGATGTCCACCTTGTCACGGAGCATCATCTTGGCCGCGGTGACGAACACATTACCGGGTCCGACTATCTTCTGAACAGGTTCGACCGATTCGGTTCCGAGGGCCATGGCGGCGATTGCCTGAGCGCCTCCGCTGTAGTAGATCTCGTCCACTCCTGCGATATCGGCAGCAACCAGTGTAATGGGGTTGGCGGGTGCAGGGGTGAACATTATGACCTCGTCCACACCAGCTACCTTCGCCGGGATGGCCGTCATAAGGACGGTACTGGGGTAAGAGGCTCTTCCTCCCGGAATATAGCAACCTACCCTCTCGAGGGAAGTTGTCTTGACACCTAGGGTGATACCGGGTTCGACCTCTGTGAGCCAGAGACCTGCGGGCTTCTGCATCTGATGGAAGCGCTGGATGTTATAGGCCGCATTCTCTAGTTCGTCCACTATGTCCTGGGAGACCTTCGAGTAGGCCTCATCGATATCGTTCCTTGTGACTGCGACGGATTTGAGCTTGATCTTATCGAACTTCTCGGCGAGCTCGATCAGCGCTTTGTCACCATCCTTACGGACCTGCTCTATGATGTCCCTGACGGTGTCGTTGACCTGATCTACCTTCGATGAGCGGTTCTGTGCCCAGAAATCCTCGCTAACTTGCTTCCACATATCCCTCTTTAATCCTGATTGAATATAAATTAGATATCATAGGGACTATTCCAAGAAATGGGATATCTGAGAGATCGGCCCCGTTTATCGCGGCATCATTCCAGATACCTGGCAAAAGCACCCTTATTGTGCGCTCTCACTGTCAAAATAGAACTTTTCTCTGTCTGGTGATATGTTGTTACCAGGAATGTAGTCGATTACCATGCGAATGATTTTAACGTTGGGATGTTTCGGTACCCTCGCCCATGAAAGTGATCATCATCGGTGCCGGTAGCATTGGTTACGTTGCTGCCGAGACCATTTCCGATATGCACGATGTGCTGATTGTAGAGGACGATGCCGCTTTGGCAGATATTGCGAAGAACCGTCTCAATGTGTCGGTCCTTCACGAGGACGGTACCAACCCCAAGACCTTGGAGCAGGCCATCCAGACCCACAAGGCGGAAGTGATCATTTCCACATTGGAGCACGACGATTCTAACCTGTTCATCTGTATGATGGCTAAAAGGATCAAGCCCGAGATCAGAACGGTCGCATCGATCACCAACCCTGATTACATCATCAGCACGACGGAACAGGGTGTGCCCGGAGTGGACATCATCATCTCCCCCGAACTTCTGACAGCGGAGAAGATGTATAAGCTCTGCGTCCTCGAGAATGCGCTCGACTACGAGATCATGCCTGTTTTCAAATCATCCATGGCAGTCTTCCAGGTGCCCCCTGAGAGCAACCTCGTCGGAAAGGTCGTCATGTTCGCATTGAATTCCATTGAAGCGACCGCCTTTGCGATCTACCGTAACGACGACCTGTTCTTCCAGGTAGATTCCATGGAGATCCATGCCGGGGACAGGATATGCATCATGGGATCGGAGAATGCGATTGACGAGTTCAACGAATTACTTGGGATCGAAAATATCTCCAGGGAGATCATCATCCTGGGCGGTACCATCGTCGGAAGGCATCTGGCGAAGTTGCTGGCAGAGGATCAGAAGAAGAGGTACGTCAAGATCATCGAGAAGAATCAGGATGTATGTAAGGACCTGTTCAGGATCCTCACAGGCGTCCTTGTGGTCAACGGCGACTTCACGGAACCCAATCTCCAGTCATCGGAGAACATCTTCAGGTCCGATTGCCTGGTATCCGTCACGAATCAGGACGATACCAACCTGCTGATGTGCATGTCGGCACAGAAGTACAACACCAACAAGATCATCTCCAGGTATCTCAAGAAGGAATACATGGACATCTTCATGTTCACCGGACTGGACACCATCATTGGTTTCGACAGGATAGTCTCCAACGAGATAGCGAAGTGTGTCATGTCCAACGACAATGTCGTCATGAGGATGAGGAACCGCGAGGAACAATTCTTCATCCACGATGTGAACAAACAATCAAAGCTCATTGACAAATACTTCGGCGATGTCGTTATGCCTAACGGACTGAGCATCCTTGGGATCTATCGCGACGGTTCCATATTATATCCGATGATGGACACCAAATTCATAGAAGGGGACCGCGTCATGGTCTTCACCAACTTCACTAAGGAGAAGGACCTGGCGAAGGTTTTCGGAAGGAAAGCGATATCAGAGAGTTGATCAGATGGTGTTCTTGAGCAAGGATAGGGTGATCGATAGGTTCGCGGTGTACAGAAGCACCGAAGTGAGACTTCTCGGCGGACTGCTGGCCATCCTAGGTCTGATGTTTCTGGTCCCCGGGACTTATGCCCTCGTATCCAACGAGAATCCTGACCCGTTCTTCTATCCTGCCATCCCTCTTATCACAACAGGTACGGTACTGTTCCTGCTGTTCTCCGCATCCGATAGTCTGAGGACAGTGAACGGATTAATCATGATCGCAGTAACATGGTTCACCATGTTCTTCGTTGGTGCCATACCCTATCTTATGGTCGGTATGACGCCTGTAAACGCCCTTTTCGAATCCGTCAACGGATTCACGACAAGCGGAAGTACCACCGTCGACAGCGTTTATTATTGGCCCGAGAGCCTGATGCTTTGGAGAGCTATGACTGCATGGCTCGGAGGAATAGCAATCGTCATCATTTTCATCTACATACTCCCGTTATTCGGAATGGGGCGTATCTTCTTCAACAATGAACTGGAAGGTTCCGGTTCATCCAATTACAGCATGAAGCTCCAGACGGCGGCCAGTAGCTTCATCACGGTCTATGTCGTGCTGACGGTGATCAACTTCCTGTTGTTGATTCTCCTCGAGGCACCGTTCCTTGACGCGCTTTGTATGAGCCTTACCACCATCTCGACAGGAGGTATCCTCATATCCGATACCAGTCTTATCGGTTCCACGGCGTCGATCCAGCTGGTCACGATGATCTTCATGTTCATCGGAGGTACCAACTTCTACCTGCACTTCAAGGCTATCTCCACCAGGAGTTTCAAGATCTATCTCCATAACAAGGAGCTTCGCAACCTGATAATCTACTTCTTCCTGGCATCCATAATACTCTTCATCTTCAGGGTCGGGGACCTGTCCAGCATCGGACTGCACCCCGAGAACTACTTCAACGAATACTGGGAGACGCTGTTCACCGTCATTTCAATCGGTACTACCACAGGTCTGGCCGTATACGACTTCACTCAGAGTTCGGAGATTGTCGTCGCCATCCTCATCATCCTGATGATGATAGGAGCCTCTGCCGGATCCACCTCGGGAGGTATCAAATTCTCCAGGATAAGGATCGTCATGGGTTTCTTCAGGAACTCTCTGCTTAACATCCTTCACCCTAACGCGGTCTATTCCGTCAAGGTCGACAATGAGGATGTGCCCGATTCCCGTGTAATCGGTGCGGTCTCAACGGTACTTCTGTACATGGTCACAGTGGTGATCGGTATCATCATCCTCATGTCCGCCGGTCTTGAATGGGTCGACTCGATAGGACTAGCCATCGGTTCCGTCACCAACACTGGAGTAGGATTCGGTCACTTTGGGCCCCTAGGAGACTATGACAGCCTGGGCGAACCCCTCAAGATCGTTCTAATGTTCCTGATGTGGATCGGACGTCTTGAGATATCCATCGCACTCGTTTTCTTCACACCTGCGTTCTGGAGAGAAGTGAAATACTCCTACAGGTCGTCGAAGAAATACAGGAATATCCGCAACGATCAATGACCTTCGCAGTAAGAAAGGATGTTGATGGCTGCTTTGTCCCCAGGAGAGATCTCGTTGATGGCACCGGCGACGATCCTGGCCTTGTCGTACTCCTCCTTGAGTGCAAGGCATATTCCGAGCGTCTCCATGCCCCCGATGTGCTCGTTGTTCAGTTGTACTGCGCGAGAAGCGTATCCTCCGGCGGCCTTGATGTTACCTTGGATCCTCAGGGCATACGCGGCCACTGCATTGGAATCAGCGGATTTGTCCTTAAGTCCGCTGCGGGCATACTTCATGGCCTCCTTGTTCTTACCGCCCATCACCAGGGCCTGAATGTAAGAGATCCTGACGTCATAATCGTTGGGGTATTCATTCAGAAGTGATTCCGATTCCTCCACGGCCTTCTTGTGCTCGCCCAGAGAACTGAATATTGATGTGAGCAGGATCCTGTCGTTGATGCAGGGGTCCTTTATCTCCTTGTACTCGTCGAGTGCCGATTCGTACTCCTCCATGTCGTAGAGGCAATGACACTCGAGCCTGTGCGTCTCATCTGTCTCGTCGAGATCCTGGATGATCTTAAGGCTGAAATAAGGGCAATCAAGGTTGTAAAGGGCCTTGGCGATCTCCAACCTGTTGCTACCATCGGCTATGTCGACGAGCCTCGTGGCGATCTTGGATTCAGTACCGTCGTTCGGGACCAGTTTCAGGATCGACATGCACTTGAGGATCTCATACGGATCCTCTGTGGATTCCGCCACGGAAAGCAGCTTGGCTGAAACACCTTCGGTCCTGCCAGCAGTGATATCTGCGGATATGGTCTTGAGGATCTCGTCGTTCGACATCGACCTACCAATCGGGAAGGAGTTATAAATTGTTTAATAAGCGGATTACAATCCAGAAGCCATGAAGATTCGGTCGGTAAACGTCAGGGGTCTATTCAACGAACATGACTATGAATTGAACCTCAATCCGGACCTTACGTTCATCCATTCCCCGAACGGTATGGGGAAATCGGCCCTGTCCCGCATGGTATACACGATCCTCCGCGGGGACAGGACATATCTTGAGGATATCCCATTCACAAGATTGGATATCGGTTTCGTCGACGGGAGCACCCTCATAGTCCAGAAGAACAACGGTAAGATACTGGTTCAGATGCAAAAGAACGAACTGGAATCCGTTGTGAGCGACGAGGAACTGGAGAATCTTTCCGACATAATCTATCTGCCGCCGGAACGTCTACTCATCCGCAAGAAGGACGGACATGTGGTGAACGCTTTGGAATCATGTGCGCAGGAGCTCTGCGATTCCATACGTTACGCCAAGGAGCACAACAAGCTCCAAATATCCGAGACCGAACACAAGGAGATGTCGGGAAGCGATCTGGAGTTCTGGTGCAAGGACCTGAAGGCCAAACTGGACTTCATCAAGGATGCCGGATTCGAACCTGAGATCCCCGAGGGTACGAGATTCCCTCCCTCCAGATACGATATCATCGAGGACAAGGAGAAGTACGAGGGGATCGCCTATTCCATATCCGAATATGTGGAGAGGAACTATCAGTTCGCTGAATCCATCATCGTCTACAAGGATATCGTGAACAACATCTATCTTAACAAATCGATCGATATCGATTCCGGGGGAAAGATACATGTGACGATGAACAACGGCACATCCCTCCCCATCAACAAGCTGTCCTCCGGAGAGGTACAGATACTTCTGATCTTCTACTACATCCTCTTCCATACCAATAGTGGCGGGGTTGTGATCCTGGATGAGCCCGAGATCTCGCTCCATGTCTCATGGCAGCAGGTCCTTGGAGACTATTTCAGGGACATATGCAGGGTCAGGAACATCCAGATCGTAGTGGCGACCCACTCGCCCCAGGTGATCCATGACAAATGGGACCTTGCCGTGGAATTGGTGCAGAGAAATGCGTGAATACCTGACATCCGACGATATCTGCAACCAGATCTCGATGAACAGATCGGTCTTCAGAGGCACCATCATGCTTGCTGAGGGGAACACCGATCTGCGCCTCTATTCCAAATTCACTGAACCGGACAAGGTGAGGATATTGCCCGCACATTCGAAGAGCAATGTTATCAAGGCGGTCAACAAGATGGTTCGCCGTGGGGACGGAAGGACCGTAGGTATCGTCGATAGGGATCTGGATGACCTCAAGGAGACGACGGTTTCCCCTCCTCTCTTCTTTACCGATCACCGCGATATGGAGATGATGCTCATCACAAGTTCGGCCTTGGACGATGTTCTGACGGAGTACGGTGACATCGAAAGACTGGAGAGGTTCCAGAGACAGAACGGGAATGTACGTGACGTGATCATCGAAGCGGCATACCCCGTCGGATTGCTCATGTACCTGTCCTATCTGCGCGGGTACAATCTCAATTTCAAAGATCTGGACTTCAGGAGCTTCATCGACAGACGTACGCTGGGGATCGACATCCAGAAGATGGTGCGCGAGGTCATCTCCAACACCCTGGGCTCGGAACTGTCCAGCAAGAATGTTGTCAGGGACCTTCAGATGCAGATGGATACCAAAAAGGATAGTTACATGATCGCCCGCGGTCATGATACTGTCAGCATCCTTCTCATCGGCCTCAGGGAGAATTTCGGAAGCTATAACGCCAATGCGATCAACGACGGCACTCTGGGGGGAGCACTGAGACTGGCGTACGATCACAACGATTTCGCGACCACGACGCTGTACAATCAATCCAAGAAGTGGGCCGAATCCAGAGGGATCGCCCTCTGGAAGGTCATTCGAATTTGAGGTCCTCGGTCTTCAGGGTGCCGGACGACTCCATGATCTTCTGGATACGGCGTTCGCTCTCGTCAAGGATCTGCCTGCAGTGATTTCTCAGCAGGACTGCTTTCTCGTAGATCTCTATGCTCCTGTCCAGATCGATTCCGCCTGCCTCGAGTTCCTTGACGAGGTCCTCAAGGGTCTTGATGCTCTCTTCGAATGTCATCTTCTCTACTTCTTCTGCGTAAGTCATTCCTTCAACTCCTTTGATGTTATGTCGGCCTCAGCGCTTCCGTCCCTGAGACGGACTATTATGCTGTCGCCGACTTTTATCCTTCCGATAGAGGTCAGTACCCTGCCCCCTTTGTCCGTGATCATGCTGTATCCCCTTGTGAGGACGTTGCTGGGATTCAGGCCTTCCAACTGCTTGGTATCGGAATCCAGTTCCTGTTCAGACTTCTTGAGGATGGATGCGATTGCCTTTTCCGGGCCCTCTGATACGGATTGCAGCCTTGTTGTACCAATGTCCATAATATGCTTGGAACTTGCCTGTATGCGTTCCAGGGAGGCCTCTACGGTGGTCTTCAGACCGTTGATGTCCTCCAGTGCCCTGGAAGGTCTGAGTCTGGCGTCCACTGATGTATATTGGTTCTTCATATCCTTGAATGACGCAATGATCGAGGATTCGGCTGTCTTTGAGAGTTCCTCGACCATCATTGAGCGCATCTCCAGGTCATCTAGGGCGCTCTGCAGACCGAGTTTGGAATCCAGCAGCTGGAACGAATGCTTCATTCCGTCCATTACCGAACCGATGGCGCGGTTCAGACGCGTCATGTATCCCTGGAGTTCCGACCTGATCTCCGATTTGTCGCGAAGGATTATTGCAGCGGCACCGGTGGGTGTCGGAGCCCTCGCATCCGCAACGAAATCTGCAATAGTGAAATCCGTCTCGTGACCTACTGCGGATACTACGGGAATCTTCGAATTGTAGATGGCCCTGGCGACTATCTCCTCGTTGAAGGCCCATAGATCCTCGATGGATCCTCCTCCCCTGCCGACGATGATGACATCAACATCGCTCTTGTTAAGGAGTTCGATCCCAGCTACGATGGATTGCGCTGCCCCATTACCTTGGACCATAGCCGGCGCGAGGACTATATCGGCCGTGTATCTGGACGCCGAAGTGGTTATGATGTCATGGATGACCGCTCCGCTCTGGGAGGTCACCACACCGATCTTCTTAGGATATGCGGGAAGGATCCTCTTATGTGATTGTTCGAAGAGCCCTTCCTCACCCAGCTTCTTCTTTAGGGCCTCGAATGCGAGATACCTGTCTCCGATACCGGATTTCTCGATGACCTCTACGATGAACTGGTATTGTCCCCGTGGAACATACAGGGCAACGCGACCGAAAGCACGTATCTTCATGTTCTCGGTAGGCTCGAAGCCCAGGCGGGACAATGCTGATTTGAATATGACGGCGCTTATGACACTGTTGGTGTCCTTCAGCGAGAAATAATACCCCGAAGGATACTTCTTGAGCCCGGATATCTCTCCGCTGACCCATAAGTCGTTCAGGGACACGGACTTGGAGAACAGCTCGCTGACGCGCGTGTTCAGTTCGGTTACGGATATTACCTCGGGCATCGGACCTAGATGGACGATTAACGATAAATCAACTGTGACTCCGATTTCCTCATATGCAACAAAACCGTGTGTTGTTCAGATATCTTTTTGAAAAAAGCATACTATCGGCCTGACATGGATAGAGCCGAGTTACTCCCTAAGATGTCTGAGGATACCAGACAGTATGCCGACCGCGTGCTGGATGTATTCTCGGCCCCCTTCGCACAGCATATGGGCCTAAGGATAGAGAGCATCTCGAAGGAAGAGGTCGTGTGCTCTATGGCCGTACAGCCTTTCATGATGAACAGCATGGGTCGCGTTCACGGCGGGGCGATCTATGCACTGCTTGACCACACATTCGCCATCATCTCGAACATGCTTCATGACGGGACCGGACAGAGCACAGAGGTCAAATTCTACAGACCTGCCACCACCGACCTGAGATGTGTGGCCAGGCCGATCAACATCTCTCGTTCGTTGGCGATCTATGACGTGAGGGTCTATTCCTCGGAAGGGAAGCTCATAGCGTCATCTACATGTACTGGATTCATCATACAGAAGGTAGAATGACACGTTACTGCCCCAAATGCGGCGAGCCTGTGCCCTCGAATTGCATAACCTGTCCTAAATGTTATACCAAGATCCCGTACGAGCCCGCGTCCTCTGAGAAGGAATCTGAGAGCTCCCAGCCCAGGAAGAACAGCGACACGATGAAGCTGGTATTGACCATCCTGCCTGGACTTTTCGGGATATTGGGGCTTGGAATCTTGTATGAGGATTCCCATGATAAGATCGGATTCAAATTCCTCGTAGGCGGTCTGCTCCTGTTCGTCATAGGGGCGGCATTGATCGTGGCTCCCGGAATAATAACCACCATCCTCGGCATCGGTCCGATGATCCTCTACTTCCTGCTGTTCCTGCTGAGCATCATCTATTCGCTGTTCAACATCAAGACTTTATTCCGTCACTTCTGATCAGAAGTATCCGGATTGGCGTAGTTTCATCATGATCGATGTGGACATCAGACATTGATCCATCGAATTGGTCCCTTGGACACTCATCGGGTTCCCTGGCGTCACATAATCGTAAGCGGTCTTGATGTCCTTGGCGTACTCCGGAGGTATCCTGCCGGATATCGAAGGGAGAAAGGTAATCTCCCCATTCAGATCCCAAGGCTCTACGCATAGGAACTGCCCGAACGTGCGGTTGACGTTGAACGATGTGCATTCCTTATCCTGAAGTTTATCGAACAACTCCTTGACGACGACATCTTCAGGAGGTGAGACGTAGAGCATCTCTGCGGTTATCCCGTAATTATCGGAGAGATAATCAAGGGAATCCTTCCCAAGATCCATGGGGTCCGCAAATACGAGGGAGTCGTAAACGGTATCGAAATCGGTGCCGTCACGGTGCATGCGGCAGACGGAGACCTGGACAACCCTGTCCTGAGGGAAACCCTTGGGTCCGGTCGCTGCGACCTCCACAACGTACACATCGTCCATGAAGGGTCATGGTCCTCGGAGTTAAAGTATTGATGCGGTACACTGTGACCGAGATGATTTATTACCGATTCCCCATTGTAGATTGATATGAAGGGAGTAAAGGGTATTGACGAGTTGTATGAGGAGGTCCGCGATTTCGATCTTGTCATCACCAACGATGCAGCACTGGCCACCGCTCTCAACGGACGTATCGACAAACCTGTGGTGGGATACTTCGCACTCACCCCCAAACAGATAGCCTCACGCATAGCGTCCAGGATATCGGATGCCCCTCTATGCTCCGAGCTCAAGGTCCTCTCCATCGTTTCGGAGGAGACCGGATTCAGCATCAAGTACGTCCACAGCGAGATCGAGAACATCAAGGAGATCAGGAAGTACACCAAGGATGTGCGCAAACACCTCTATTCCAAGGCCGCCAAGGCCGTCTATGATTCATACGAGCACATCTCCACCCTGGAGAGGCTCATGGGTAACTTCATACCCGAGGATGACGAGTTCTACAAAGGACTGTTCGTCGCAGTGATAGAGGAAGAGCTGTTCAACGACCTGGACAAACATTTCATCCCCATCAGGCACGAATCCGTTTCGATATTCAAGAAGGAACCGTACGAGATCGATACGATCTACGAGATAGGCAACGATCGCCAGATAGCCGAGAACACGGCCGATATGATCGATCCCGACAATCCGGGGGATTACGCCATTGTCCTGAACACCGCCAGCCCTATTACGGATTCCGTGAGGGCATCCATGTACAGGAAGGGTCTCCCCTTCATCAATTCGCTGAATGTCCGCGACCTTTCGCAGATTAGGGATTATCTTCAATTCATAACCCTGGCCCTCGATTTCGAGACCATCCGCGTGAAACATGTGAAAGAATTGTTCTCCAACTATAATGGGTTCTTCGTCAAGGGCAGGGAGGAGTTCCTGCTATCCAAGCAGACCGACAGCGACACGCGCAACAGGGCGAGGGAACTGTGGGATGTAATGAAGGATATCCGCAGTATGACGTATTCGCAGGTATGCGAGGCCATATGCGACCGCAGGGCAAAGATCCAGGTCTCCATCCTGATCAATGATCTCCAGGTGGCGGATCAGAAGATCACATCCATCAATCTGAACGAGGTCAAATATGCGGTTGACAACGTCAAAGAGCTGCATCACAACGAAGAGATACCGGAGGACGAGAAGAAAGGGGTGCTCCTGGTGGATTGCAACAATTCCATCTACATCGACAGACCCGTGGTCTTCTACCTTGGAATGGAACAGGATTGGAACAAGACGCTGGTGGGGAAACAGTACATAGACATCGAGGATGAGACCGACAAGAACGTGGCCAGACTCAACGCTTTGATCCAACAGGGATCGGTAAGATATTATTTCGTGAATTCCACCAAGGGCGGTAAGACGGCCAGGCCCTGCATGATGTTCGACCTTCTGTACAAGAGGCCGATGGACAGGTTCTCACTTATGTGCAAGGAATTCATCAAGGGCCGCTGGCATCAGGAGGACCTCCAGATCATCCCGGAGGACCCTGTAAGAGGCGCCCCTTCCGAAAGGACCTTGGAAAGGAGTTTCTCCAAATCCACATTCAACAACTATTACGCATGCCCCAGGAGATTCATGTACGGGCTGTTCCTGAGCACTCCGGAGGAGAAGAGCACCGAATTCGGTACACTGATCCATTCGTTTGCGGAGTTCTACGTCTGTTATCCTGCCGATGTGAAGGAGCTTGGCCTGGACCATTTCGTCGATCTTATATCCGACCGCTATTCCGGTCTGTCGTCCCCTCTGATGGAGGAGATCGACCATGCGAGGATCAGGCAGGCCATGGCTACCGTGGTCAGATATATCGACCATATCGGAGTGAACGATGCGCCATTGGATGTCCCCCTTTCCACCAAGAAGAATCCCAACAAGTTCATGGTCGCCTTGGGCAAGGAGTACACCAGTTCAATCTGCGAGGTGGATTTCGAATCCTCCAAGTATCCGATCCACGGTCAACTGGACCTTTTCTGGGACGGTATCGTGACAGATTACAAGACAGGCAAACCCGGAAAGGTGGAGGACATAGTGAAGGCCATGACCCCGGACTCCGGTTACAAATACCCTGAATTCCAGGCCCCGATATATCTCGGATTGGTCCAGGAGCAGGAAGGCCACAGGAACATGTTCAATCTCTTCTACGCCATGGACAATGATGCCATATCCGCTGAAGGCGATATCCCGATCACATCCAATGTCAGGACCATTGGCCTCTCGGACCTTACGGCCAAGCAGGCGATAATCAGGAGTCCGGGATTCCGCGGGTTCCTCGGAGGCGTCCTCAGTAAGAATCTCAGGGACAATGTGGATGTCATAATGAGGGTCATCGATGAAGTGGCCTCTGAGGATATCACCGCCTGGGAGCAGGATGAGGCTCTGATCAACAACATAGTCGATGCCATCGGCCTTAGCCGTAACAACAAGTCCCATGTGAGTTCCGTCCGTAGCGGTCTCAAGAAGATCGCCGGTTACGCCAAGGATGGCGTGATAAGGTACGGCACTAACATTGAAATGACCGAATCGTTCCTGAATTCGTTCCTTGACAGGGTAGCTGAAATGCACGCTACGATGAAAGAACAGAGCAGGACCGAACTGCCACCGACCCCCAGGTTAAAGTGCTCGGATTGCCCCTATTTAAGCGTGTGTACGAAGGACGCCATCGATCTGGGTGGTGAGAGCAATGAGTGAACTGAACGAGCCTCAAACCAGGATCGCCGATGCACATGAGGGTATGATCGTCGTGGACGCAGGCCCGGGTACCGGGAAGACGCATACCATAGTCGAGCGCTATGTTCGCATGATATCGAAGCCGAATGTCTCCCCGAGGGACGTCCTTCTGATGACGTTCACCAACAATGCCGCGTCGGAGATGGAGGAACGTATCAAACGCCGTATGACCGACCTCCGCATGGAGAGGGATTCCAAATTGGTCATGACCAAGACGTTCGATGCGTTCTGCCTGTCGATCGTACTCGACTCCCCGGACCTCGTCAGCGAATTCTTCGGCATCAGCGAGAGACTAACCAGGGCCGCCACCATGCAACAGAACGAATCACTGAAGAGGGACTATTTCTTGCGCTTCATGGACTCTTTCCTCAATCTCCGCGGAAGCGACTATGGTAGCGTAGCGATAATCGCCAGCGAGGATCCCTTGTCCGTGATGAGCCTGATAAACAACCTGATGTCCCGCGGAATAGTCCCGCTCAAGAAGGGATGGTTCGGGAACAAATGGGAAGAGGCGTTGGAAGGGGATACTGGATTCATACTTCAGAAACTGAGATCCAACAACAATGTTGTCGGTAACAAGTGCCCCAACTGGTCCGTCCTTGAGAAACTCGATGAGAACAGCTGCTGCGGTCTTCCCGTGCGCTTGGATAACGAACCCCTGTCGGAGGAGATCCTTCCGGTATGTGCCGAAGAGCCTAGAGAGGACCTATTCAGATTCGTGCATGACGTCTACTATGAGTACATCAGACAATCCATCACCGACAACAGGCTGACGTTCAACCTCGTGGCTATAATGGCTCTAACATTGCTGTATTCCAAGCAATCCGTCCGCGAAAGGAACAGTTTCCGCTATCTCATGGTAGATGAATTCCAGGACACCAATGCGAACCAGCTGATGATATCGCTGATGATCCTGGCCGAACCGAACCTTTGCGTAGTAGGCGATTGGAAGCAGGGAATCTACGGTTTCAGATACGTCTCCATAGAGAACATAACGAGATTCGAGGAGAAGGCCGTGGAATACAGAAGATTCCTGAACGAAGACGGCGTGAAGAGGGTCGGATTCTCGATCCCGGAGGTAAAGAAGCTCCCTCTGGATCTGAACTACCGCTCATCCCAACTCATCATTGACAAGGCCTTCGACTGCATATTCCTTAAAGGCTCCAACGAGGAGGAGATCAACGTGGAATCCCTCCAGAAGGATGTCGTGAGGATCACGGCCAAGAGAGAGGATATCGGCGACGATACCTATGTTAGATTCGTCCAATCGGACTCGAAGAAATCGGAGGTCGAGGACACGATCCGTGCTATAAGGGACTACGTGAACTCAGGAAGATACGTGGTCAAAGGCGGTGATGATTCACACCCGGTAGGTTACGGCGACATTGCGGTCATATGCCGCAAGACCGAACATTGCAGGATGATACGTGACGCCTGTGAGGCCCACGGGATACCCGCTTATCTTCAGGGCGACGTGCAGATCATGTCCACCCGCGAAGGAAAGCTCGCGCTGGCCTGGCTGAGATACGTGAACAACGACCGCGACCCATGGGCATTCGTTCCTATCATGGCAGATATGGATTACACGCCCATCCAGATCCAGGACGCCTACAAGGACGCGTCGAAGATACCGAAGATCCTGGTAGAACAGAGGGAGAGGCTTTATCGCAAGAGAAGGAGGATCACAGACCTTCTCACCAGCCTTTTCCAGTTCTACAGGCTGGACAACGACATCACTCAGGCCATCATAACCACGATGTCCAGCGTGCATAGGAACTCCCTCCTGACGATATCCGATGTGATAAGGATCATCAGCGATGACATCGAGAACAAATCCACCTATACCGTGGAGAACTTCGTGGATGACAAGGCCGTGACCATAATGACCATGCACAAATCGAAGGGGCTCGAATTCCCAGTGGTCATCGTTCCATTCATGGACAGGGGTACCATGCCCGGTTCCAGCCATTCCTCGCCCACATTCTCGTATGAGAACAAGCTCGGCATACGCTGTTACAAGGAGATCGGATACTTCGGGGACTATTCCAAGATCTGCCTGAACTGGAAGGCGAAGCTTGCGGCCTCGGCTTTGGATGCCGACTACAGCGAGGAGAGGAGGCTGATGTTCGTGGCCTTGTCCAGGGCTAAGCAGTACGAGACGATCATCTGCGGCCCGAACCCGTCGAAATTCATCGATGGACTCCGTTCAGGGGATTTCGAGACCATCCCAGAAGTGGGATCGGATCTGCACCAGAAGACCCAAGAGTTCATTACTATGCCCAAGGTGCCAGACTATCCTGTTAGGAGGGTCAAACTCGGAGTGCACGACATACTCGATTTCTCACAATCGGAGGACGGTATCTCCGTACCGGAAGGCTCAGATGAGGTCAGCGGAAAGGGAATGGAGTACGGAGAAGAGGTGCACAGGATCGCTGAAAGGATGTGCCACGGCAGACCTGTGGACGAGAGCTATCCAGAAGTGGCCGAGATCAGGAAGGTGTTGGACAGCGTCAAAGATGCCGACATCCTCTATGCGGAAATGGAATGCGGACTGCCGCTGGAAGGGAAGGATATAACCCTCAGAGGCGTCATCGACCTCCTAGCACTGTTCGAGGACCATGTGGAGATCCACGACTACAAGACGGATGTTTCGGACCGCTTCGAGCAGGAATACATCATACAGCTTTCCGTATACGCCTATGCGGCCCAAGGATTCTTCAAGAAACCCGTGCGCTGTTTCATAGATTACGTTTCCAGAGGAATCACCAAGGAGATTGCTTCGGTACCGCTCGAAACAATAATAGCCAGGGCCGAAGAATCTATGCAATCCATTAATAGTAAGTAATTTATGTCAGAGCCATGAAAGGGCTAACATCCGAAGAGGTAACTCAGAGGAGGAACGAAGGTAAAGTAAACAATTCTGAAGTCAAGACGAGCAGGACTTATACGGATATCATTCTGAAGAACACACTGATTCCGTTCAACATCGTGCTCTTCATATTGGGTGCGGCCCTTCTTCTGCTGGGTAACGCCATCAGTGCCATCTCGGCGACCGGTGTCGTTATCCTGAACATCATCATATCTACATTCCAGGAGATCCGTGCCAAGCACCGTCTCGACAAGATCTCCCTCCTGACACGTCCGAAGGTCACCGTGGTACGTGACGGCCAGGAGGTCGTCATCGACCAGAACGACATCGTGCAGGACGACTATGTCATAATTCGTGCCGGCGAACAGGCCCTTGTCGACGGTATCCTGGATTCATGCAGGTCCCTTGAGATGGACGAATCCCTTCTTACCGGAGAATCGAGCACCGTCAAGAAGAATGTCGGCGACACGATCTATTCCGGATCGGTCTGTATCACCGGAGAGGGAGGATTCACAGTGACCGCATTCGGTCATGAGTCCTACGCTTCGCAGATGCTCAGCAGCGCCAAGAAGTTCACTTCCAAGAAGACGCCTCTTCAGATGGAGACAAACACCATCACCGGTGCCCTCATGGCCCTTGCCTTCTTCCTGCTGTTCCTTTCGGTCATCGTCGAGGTCATCAGAGGGGTCAACCTGCTGGACCTTTCGGGCATGGAGGATGTCCTGGAGATATTCGTCATCTGCCTGGATATCGTCCCCATCGCATTGTTCCTGCTCATCACGCTGACCTACATGCTCACCGCCATCAGGATGGCGGATACCGGAGTCCTGCTCCAGAGGGTAAACTCGGTCGAATCCCTGAGCCATGTGGATGTCGTCTGTATGGACAAGACCGGAACGATAACGACGAACAATCTTCTTTTCGAGACAGCGGAACACCTCATCGATCCGGCCGAGGCCGAGAAGATGATCCGCTTATTCGCTTCATTGACAGGCAGCAGGAACAAGACGATCAACGCCATCTCCCAGAGATACGGCATCACCGATGGTGAGCTCATAGAGGAGATCCAATTCAGTTCTGCCAGGAAATACAGCGCTGTCAAGGCTAAGCTTGACGGCAAGACCTATACGATGTATTCCGGAGCATGGAATGTCCTCCGCGAGCACACAGAGAATGCGGAAAAGATCGATTCCATCAACGAGCGTGAGTCCTCCAGAGGATTCAGGACGCTCGTGCTCTGTTATTCCGATGATCTGCCCCTGTCCGTTGACGGCAATTATGTCATCAACCCTCTGAAACCCGTATCAGTCATATCCATCAGGGACGAGGTAAGACCGGACTGCAGAGCGACCATAGACGTCTTCCTCAAGAACGATATGGAGATCAAGGTCATCTCCGGAGACGACCCTGTCACCGTGGATGCACTCTTCAAGATAGCAAAACTCCCCGGAGAGAGGAAGATCATCTCCGGACCCGAGCTCGAGAAGATACCCGACGACAAACTGGACAAGGTCGTTCTGGAGACCAACATCTTCGGAAGGATGAAGCCTGAGAACAAGGAGAAGGTCGTCGAGGTCCTGAAGCGTAACAGTAAGTACGTTGCGATGATCGGTGACGGAGTCAACGATGTCAAACCGATCAAATCCCCACAGGTCGGAATCGCACTCGAATCCGGTTCGGGTGCTGCCAGGGGTGTGGC
>JAFUHJ010000209.1 GCA_017468935.1 Candidatus Methanomethylophilaceae archaeon | reverse complement strand
GACGTCGCAGACATGCTCCCAATGCGGAACGTATGTGAAGAAGGGATTGGACGTACGCGTGCATGAATGTCCCGTCTGCGGTTACACCGCCGACAGGGACGTCAATGCAGCTAGGAACATCCTCTACCGCGGGCTTGCCTGGCAAGCCGGTCCCGGTCAAAGGACGAATAGCCCGCCGTTCTGACGGAAAGGGCACTATCTTCGACATCGCCCAGCGTCATAGAATCGCTAGCAAGTGTCAAAGTCAGGTAAAACCGAAAACAAACAAACGGGGCATCAAAGCCCCATTGAAATCATTTCTTTGGCCTCGTTGCGTTGTACATCGAGAGCAGCATGAACGTCGGCAGGGCGATCAGTGCGGAGCCGCATCCGATTATGAGGATGATAGCTCCGGGGAGTCTCATGTTGAAGCCGAACAGGACTATCAGTCCGACGACTATGCATATGCCGCCGACGACGAAGAGGATCTCCGAGAGCTTCTTATGCTGTCTTGGTTCCATGTTCAGGCCACTTGCTCGCCAGCGGAGGAAGACGCGCTCTCATCCCAGATCTCCAGGACCTTGAATTCCCAGACAGCGACGGTCGTGAGGTTGAACCTGTCCATCGCAGCGTACATCTTGTCGAACGCCTCGCCCTCAACGAGCCTTCCGGTGGTGGCGGCCTTGAGCGAGTATGCATTCTTCCCCTGCCAGACCAGGATCTCCACGTTGGGGTTGGTCTTGAGGTACTCGCAGGTCCTGTGCATGAAGACCTCTGCGACGAGTATCGTGTCGTGCCCGACCATGGAGAGGCTAGCACAGACTATGGCATGGGGCTTTCCGTCAGGTGAGACGGTCGCAAGGATCTTGTGACTGTCCGGGCTCTGGATCATCTTGGCTACTGGATCGGGTATGGATACCATCTGATTCACTCCTTGTCTTTATCGACGGTACGGAGGCACTGTATGACGAGCTCTATCTTACCGTCCTTGTAATACGGGATGGTCTTGCATTCGACCATCTTTCCCGTCGTGGGTATGACCTTCCTGCGTACGGAATTGGTGGGCTCACCGATGACGACCGTACCCACATCGCAGTCCGCGCAGGGTATCGAGTTCTTGAACAGCTGGTGGCATTTCATCTCAAGCGCCTTTTCGACCCTGATGCCGAAAGCCCTCTCTCCAGCATGGTTCATCCACAGGATGTTATGGTCCGCATCATGGATGACGATGACCTCCTCGATAGTGTCGAGGATCAGGTTCATGAGTTTTTCGGAATAAATCTCGGATTTGTCCATGGTCTTACCCCACAGGTGCATATCGCGTTCGGCATAGATAAACGAGTGTCCCGATTCCAGGCAGATGTGGACTTCAGGACGACCAACTATTTTTTAATACGGTGATTCGGATAGAGGCGGACGATGAATTACGATGTCGTCATAATCGGAGCGGGACCCGCAGGACTCACAGCAGGAATCTATGCAAGATCCAAAGGTATGACAACACTTATCATCGATTCGGGACGCGTAGGAGGACAGCTCGTCAGCCTGTATCCCGAGAAAGGTATCCACAACTATCCCGGTTTCGAGACCATCCAGGCCAGGAAGCTCTCCGACAAGCTCTACGCCCAGGCGGAGTCCATGGGCTGCGAGATCAAGGAGAACGAGAAGGTCGAGGAGATCAACAACGGCGACCAGGAGCTCATAGTCGTCTCCAAGCTCGCTGAATATCATACCAAATCGGTCATCATCGCCATCGGTATGGGAAGCTTCAAGCCCAAGAAGATGGGATGTCCGGGAGAGGAAGAGTTCTACGGCAAGGGCGTCACGTACATTTTGCCAGCCAAGGAGGCTCTTGTAGGCAAGAAGGTTGCAATGTTCGGAGGCGGGAACAGCGCCATCGACATGGCCATGATCTCGACACAGGTCGCAGAGACCACGCTCGTCCACCGCAGGGCGGAGTTCAGGGCCGACGAGTCCACCGTGAGGGAACTGGAGAAGAGTGACATAAGGACCATCATGAATGCCAACCTCAAATCCATCAACGGTACGGATAAGGTGGAGTCAGTCACGCTCACCATAGGCGAGGAGGACATGACCATCCCGACGGACCTCGTGGTCATCAACATCGGAATCTCCGCGGATCTGGACGATCTGAAGAAATGGGGCATCGAACTGACCAAGGACGGTCTCGTAAAGGTCAACTTCGACATGTCAACCAACCGTCCCGGGATATTCGCATGCGGGGATGTCGTCTCCTATGAGGGCAAATACAAGCAGATCACGACTGCCTGCGGAGAGGCGACTACGGCCACCATGATGGCCTACAAGTTCGCTAAGAAGCCCTATTGGGCCTGATTCGGACATCCTTTTATCCGCATCAGGGTATGCTGCATACATGAATGCCACCGGAAGGTCCGCGGATTTCACCGCAGGAGGATACATAGTAGAGCACGGGTCCCTGGAACCGTGCACGGTGGTATGCGCCGATGGTAAGGCGGAGATCGACAATTCCAAACCGGACAGATACGATTTCAATGCCGTTTTCATAAAGGACCTGGTCAACGCCCACACCCATTGCGGCGATTACGGACTGAAGGTCCCTCCCGGCCTTACTTTGGAGGAGCTCGTGGCACCCCCCGACGGTCTGAAGCACAAGTACCTCTCCGGTCTCGACACCGGTGCTCTGGAGGACAACATACGCAGGTTCGACGGAGCATCCGCAGGATACGGTTCCGCATCCTTCATCGACTTCCGCGAAGGCGGTAAAGAGGGGTGCAAGGCACTGCGCAGATGCAGCAGGGATGCGATCATATTGGGCCGTCCGACATCCAAGGAATACGATCCCGAAGAGGTATCGGACATCCTCTCCGTCGCCGACGGCATAGGAATACCCAGCATTTCGGACATGGATCCCAAGTATCTGGAATCGGTGGCCGATCACGTACGCAGGGAGAGGAAGATATTCGCGATACATGCCAGCGAGAGGGTCCGCGAGGACATCGACGCCATTCTCTCATTGGATCCCGCATTCATCGTCCACATGTGCGAGGCAACGGACGGCGACATGGCGAAATGCGCCGAGGCGGAGGTGCCGATAGCCGTGTGCCCGACATCCAACGCCTACTTCGGCAAGGAGACTCCTATCGTCCGCATGCTCGACAACGGGGCGGATGTGATGATAGGTACGGACAACGGTATGCTGTGCGAGCCGGACCTGATATCCGAGGCCAGCGTGTTCTCATCGTTGGTATCCAAACAGGACGGCGATCCCGGAGAGGTGTGGAAGGCACTGGCAAACCCGAGCAAGTTATTAAATCGCACGAGAAGGATGGAGTACCAGATATCGGAACGGTATCTGACGGTCATCCCGCAGAGGGATAAGGGTGACACCCGTCCATCGGCCCCGTTCCGTGTTAAAATCGAACGAAGGAGTGAATAAGTATGGCATTCGATAGGATCCTGGTCCCTACGGACGGAAGCGAGTATACAAAGCCAGCGATCATGAAGGCGATCGAACTGGCGAAGATGGCAGGCGGAAAGATTACAGCACTTTATGTGCTTGATCAGACGGTTCTGACGAACATGCCGATGGATACGGCCGTCATGAATGTCTACAAGACCCTCGAGAAGGAGGGACAGGAAGCCGTCGATTTCGTCCTCAACACAGCAAAGGAGAACGGAGTGGAGGCAGAGCTCTCCATCAAGGAAGGCACACCTGTCAAGGTCATCCTCGAGGAGTCCTCAAATTACGATATCATCGTCATGGGCACGCTGGGAAGGACCGGCATGTCCAAACTTCTTATGGGAAGCGTCGCCGAGAGAGTAGTCAGGGCCGCTTCCTGTCCGGTCATGGTCGTAAGGGCGCCGGAGGTAAACTGAATGAGTAAGACTGTAGCAGATATAATGGTCCCCGCACCTATAGTGTGCGAGGTCCCCGGAACACGCAACGATGCGATCAACATGATGGTCAGGAACAAGCTCACCGGTCTCCCGGTGGTCCGCTCCTCCGACGGAATGCTCGTGGGAATAGTCTCCAGGAGGGACATCTTCCGCAAGTTCGAGGAGGACCAGCTCTCGCTGATCATGAAGAAGGAGATCAAGACGATCACTCCCGAGGCCACCATAGAGGAAGTGGCCGAGATTTTCTACACGATGAGGATCCACAGGCTTCCCGTCGTGGAGAACGGAAAGCTCGTTGGCATCGTCACGCCTACCGATCTGCTCAAGATCATCAGCGGAATGAAGACGACGCTCACGGCGGAGGACGTCATCAACACCACATGCGTCACCGCATACCAGGACGAACCCCTGACATACACGATCCCGGCAATGAGGATCAGCGATGTCACCGCACTGCCCGTACTGGACGAACACGGCGACCTGGTCGGGATCATAACCGACCGTGACCTGTTCGACGACCAGGTGAAGGACGCGGATGCGATGAAGCTCCTGGGCATCACGGACGACAGCGACCTCGCAGGATACAGGAACGTCCTCCCGCTATTCTACGCGGCCACGGACAGGTACCTGCAGGACGACAGGAAGGTCAAGGACTTCATGATCACGAAGCCGATGACGGTCTTCAAGAAGACGACCCTCAACGATGTCGCAAAACTGATGCTCAACCACGATTTCGGACAGCTGCCCGTTCACGGCACAAAGGACGAACTCATCGGCATGATCTACGACGTGGACGTGCTCAAGGCCCTTCTGAAGTGATCCCGTGGCGGACAACAGCAGCAACGATCTGGCATCTGTGATCAAACGCAGGGGCTTCATCTGGCCCTCCTTCGAGATGTACGGGGGAGTGGCGGGAATGTACGACTACGGCCCGCTGGGATGCGCCCTGAAGAACAACATCATCGAGATGTGGAGATCGATCTACAAGGGACGCGAGGGATTCGTGGAGATCGATTCCGAGACGGTGAACCCCAGGGAGGTCTTCAAGGCCTCAGGTCACCTCGACAACTTCGCCGACCTCATCACATACTGCAGCAAATGTCAGGCCCCCTTCAGGGCCGACCACCTGGTGAAGGACTTCTACGACAACCCCGATGTCCTCACCCCCAAGCAGCTCGAGGAGGCGTTCGTCAAGCACAACATCAAATGTCCCGACTGCGGTGGGGACCTGGGTCCCGTCGAGGAGTTCAACCTCATGTTCAGGACCAACATCGGCCCCGGCAACGCACGTGTGGGATACATGAGGCCCGAGACGGCACAGGGTATCTTCGTCAACTACGCGAACCTGTACCGTTACAACAGGGACAAGCTCCCCATGGGTGTCATACAGACCGGAAGGAGCTACAGGAACGAGATCGCTCCCAGGCAGGGAATGATCCGTATGAGGGAGTTCAACCAAATGGAGGTCGAGCTCTTCGTGGACCCCGAGGACAAGGACTGGGTCAGGTTCCCTGAGATCGAGAACGGTACATTGGACCTGATCCCCAACACGACCCTCGAGCTCACAACCATGACGGTCAAGGAGGCCGTCGAGAAGAAGGTCATAGCCAACCGTGTGTTGGCATACTTCGTGTACACCACCAAGCAGCTGCTACTCTCGCTGGGAATCGACGAGAAGAGGCTCAGGTTCAGGGAACACGAGATGGACGAGATGGCCCATTATGCAGCGGACTGCTGGGATGCAGAGGTCTTGCTGTCCTACGGATGGACCGAGATCGTCGGTATCGCGGACAGGGGCAACTGGGATCTCTCCAGGCACGCACAGTTCTCCGGACAGGACCTCACGCACTTCAAGAAGTACGACGAGCCCAGGGAGACGGAGGTCGAGAGGATCAACCCCAACAGCAAGGCCCTCGGACCCATGTACAAGGGCAAGGCCAAGGCGATCTCCGAAGCGATCAGCGCACTTCCGCCCTCCGCCATAGTCGACGGAAAGCTTAAGGTCACAGTCGACGGAGAGGAGATCGAGCTTGGAAGCGAGTTCTTCGAGGTCGTCAAGAGGAAGGAGAAGGTCTCCGGAGAGAGGGTCATACCCCACGTCATCGAGCCTTCCCACGGACTAGACAGGATATTCTACTCCATCCTGGAGCATGCATATTCATACGATCCCGAGAAGGATTACGTTGTCCTGAAGTTAGCGCCCGCCGTGGCGCCCATAAAGGTCGGAGTGTTCCCTCTCATGGAGAAGGACGGTCTCGACACCATGGCCAAGGAAATCTACGAGAAGGTCCACACCAGCAGGGTGGAGGCCTACTACGACGGCTCGGGTACCATCGGTAAGAGGTACGCCCGTATGGACGAGGTCGGTACCCCATGGTGCATAACCGTGGACTACGACTCCCTTGAGAACGGTACCGTGACCATCAGGGACAGGGATTCCACCGAGCAGAAGCGCATTCCAGCATCGGAAGTGCCCGCCATCGTCGACGCACTCCTGGCCGGGAAACCCTTCGCTGAGCTTTAAGTATATAACACTTTACCGGGATCGAGGGATCCCGGTCACTTCTTCCCATCTTCGGTCGGTATATCCAACAATCCATCCAGCATTCTGGACCGACTAACATGCTGTCTTTATATTATCCGAATAACGATTCAATATACGAGGTGTAAAAATGGGTGTAAAGGACCTAGAAGATCTGAAGAAGCAATCCATGCTGAGATCACAGATCGACGGCATTTCCGTCGAGAAGATTATGTCCACAGATTTTCCGACCATCGACTCCGACTCTACCATCGCCAACGCTCTGGCGGTGATGAAGGAGAGCAAGTATCAGGACCTCCCTGTGCTTGAGGGCGGATCATACATAGGTGTCGTGACATATTCGGCGATCCTCAGGAAGAAGAGTGTCTCTTTGGATGCAAAGGTCAAGAACCTTATACGCAACATCCAGACCGCCACCGTGGATCTGGAGATCACCAAGATCGCCGAGATGTTCATATCGAACAACTGCAGGCAGATCCCCGTAATGAACGGCAAGAAGATCGTCGGAGTGATCATGAGGAACAAGATCATCGATATCGTCAGGGACATCAAGGCCCTGAAGGAGATCAAGGTCTGGGAGATCATGAC
This sequence comes from Candidatus Methanomethylophilaceae archaeon, assembly GCA_017468935.1. Lineage (GTDB taxonomy): Archaea > Thermoplasmatota > Thermoplasmata > Methanomassiliicoccales > Methanomethylophilaceae > Methanoprimaticola. The sequence continues at coordinate 1,130 of JAFUHJ010000209.1, read as the reverse complement.
CAACCCAGTTGAGGCAGTCAAGCAGCACGACCTCATGGACGATGCCCTCGATCTGATGATCAGAGAGGACATCAGGACCCTTCCTGTCGTCGATACCAGCGACCGTGTGGTCGGTGTCGTGGGAATGAGGGAGATCATAGACAACAACTGGAAGAAGGACAACAAGACCATCGGGGACCTGGCGAAGAGCTCCAGATCCCAGATTACCGTCGAGTCCATATCCACCACTTCAGCCAAGACCATCGAGTGGGACTCGGAGGTCGCAGAGGCCGTGGAGATAATGGTGGACAACGGATTCTCTACCCTTCCGGTGTTAGAGGGCGGTACCCTGGTCGGTGTCATCACCGAGTACGATGTCCTCGAATTGATCTCCGCATGCAGGGAGAGGGACATGCTGTTCGTCCAGATCAGCGGTCTTGAGGATGACGAGAAGGATTACACCGATGCCATCTACAAGGACATCGAGAACATGGTAACGAAGGTCTCCAAGATATACAAGCCGGAGTCCCTGAACATCCATGTCTCCAGGTACAACGAGGTCGGAGGCAACCCCAAATACAGCATCACCGCCAGACTGTTCATCAACGGGACCGGTCTGATGATGAAGGAAGTGGGATACGACCTCACCAAGACCATGTCCGACCTGATCAAGAAGCTGGAAGCGGCCGTCATCGACATGAAGGAATCAAAGGTCACCTTCCGCAACAGAAGGAAGTAAACATTTCAGCCCCCGGGAGGGGGCCACCACTTTTACAATGATACCATGTCCTCGACCGAGGAACGTCTGAACGAGATCCTATCCATGCTACCTTCCGAGGGGATATCCTACAGGAGGATGATGTGAGAGTACATCATCTACTACAGCTGAAAGGTCGTAGGGGGCATCTACGATGACAGGTTCCTGGTGAAGGTCACCAAGTCCTCCGAGGCCATCCTTCCCGATGCCCCAAGGGAACTTCCCTACGAAGGTGCCAAGCCGATGATATTGGTAGAGGATGTCCAGCCCACTGTGGTGAAGGACATCGTAGTGTCGATATGGGTCGATCTCTACGGCAAGAAGGTCCCGCAGGAATGATGGTGCCGGCATCGGCAGAGATATCATCGATGATGGGATACGAGTGTCCATGGAG
>JAFUHJ010000208.1 GCA_017468935.1 Candidatus Methanomethylophilaceae archaeon | reverse complement strand
TGATTCAAATGATATTTATTTGATATTGGCAGATACAGCCGAGTTAAGGGCTCTTAGCCAATAGAGAGTTAGACGGAAGAGGACTCAGGCATAGCCGATTCCAGTTTAGGGACGGACGCCTCTTCATTCGGTTCAGGAAGCGAGTCTCTTAGTATCACATGGGGTGAGCCCAGATCATCGATAACAGATGATTCGACATTGTATACGATCCTCAGATTCTCCTCAGTTATGACTTCCTTGGGGGTACCAACAGCGAAAACAGCACCATTGTGCATCAGAATGATCTCATCAGAATACTTGGCTGCGATGTTTATGTCATGGCAGATCATTATCACAAGGATCTGTTTCTCTTCCGACATGCGTTTCAGGAGTTTGGAAACATCCAGCTGATGGCGGACATCCAGGTTGGAGGTTGGTTCATCAAGGAGTAGCACTTTCGGCTGCTGTGCTAAGCCTCTCGCAAGCATGACCTTCTGATGCTGACCGGCAGAGAGTTCATTGAAAGAGCGCATGGCCAGATCACTGATCCCCAGCATTTCTAGGGTGTCATAGACAATATCCAGGTCCTCGTCAAGGGACCCCCTGTAGCTGTGGGGATGTCTTCCCATCATTACGGTATCAACGACAGTCAGTGGGAATGTGTCATTTGCTGAATACGGGACATAACCTGCTATCTTAGACATTTCCTTGATCGAGATGTCTTTGACATCTTTGCCGTCAATCAGCACAGCCCCTTCATTCGGGGAAAGAATCTTGTTGATGCAGTGGATCAGAGTAGATTTACCGACACCATTCGGTCCAAGGATCGATACGAATTTAGGTCCCTCGATTTTTACGGTAACGTCTTTCAGGACCGGTTGATCGCTCGAATATCCAAATTTTACACCGTTGATGTCTATTATCATCTGACTACCGCCATAATTGGTACATGCATCCATCTACTTGTATATGAACATCTTTTTGGTGTTAAAGAAGGAGTCCAGCAATAAGTTGGCTTATATCTCCGATAAGAGATAACCGATACAGAAGGTCTGTCCATGGAAAAACTCCTGTTCCCGTTCGTAGCCGTTGTCGGTCAAGATGACATGAAGAAGGCGCTGTTGCTCAACATAGTGGATCCGAGCATCGGCGGCGCGCTCATCAAAGGGGAGAAGGGTACCGCCAAATCCACCACCGTGCGCTCATTGGCCCAGATACTGCCGTACAGGGAGACCGTGGAGGGATGCCGTTTTAATTGTAATCCCAAGAACCCCGACGCCCTCTGTCCGGAATGCGTGGAGAGGTCCGAGAAGGAAGGCCTTCTGCTCTCAGGCATACAGCGCATGAGGGTGGTGGAGCTTCCGCTCAGCGCGACGGAGGACCGTGTCGCAGGTACGCTCGACATAGAGCATGTACTGAAGACGGGAGAGAAGAAGTTCGAGCCCGGTGTGCTGGCGCAGGCCAACAACAACCTCCTCTATGTGGACGAGGTGAATCTCCTGGACGACCATATCGTGGATCTCCTACTGGATTCCGCAGCGATGGGCGTGAACTACATCGAGAGGGAGGGGGTATCGTTCTCCCACCCGGCACGTTTCATTCTGATAGGAACTATGAATCCCGAGGAGGGAGAGCTCAGACCCCAGTTATTGGACAGGTTCGGACTGTCCGTGGATGTCAAAGGCGACAAGGATACCGATGTCCGCATGGAGATCGTCAAGAGGAGGATAGAGTTCGACACGGACCCGTCCGGATACACGAAGAAGTATCAGGCGGAATCCGATGCACTAAGGGACAGGTTGTCCGAGGCAAGGGAAGCGGTCCGCAGCATCAGCGTTGACGATTCCATCGTAAAGGCCATCGTGACGATCACCACATCTTTCGGTATCGACGGCCACAGGGCAGATATCACCATGATGAAGGCCGCCAAGGCCAATGCAGCTCTGGAGGGCAGGAAGGAGGTCACCAAGGATGACATCAGGGCGGTGGCCGCATTGGTACTGTCCCATCGTATGAGGCGCAGGCCCTTCGAGGAGGCCGCATTCGACTACGAGGAGCTCGAGAGATGCCTCCAGTCGATCTGAGATACTTCCCGTTCACAGCCGTCCTGGGGATGGACGACGCGAAAAGGGCGATGCAGTGCATCCTAGTCAATCCCAATCTTAAGACAGTTATGATCAGAGGCGGTCAGGGTACCGCCAAGACTGTCCTGGCCAGATCGATTGGTCATATTTCAGGTAAGAGCATCATCAACATCCCTGTGAACATCTCCGAGGAGCAGCTCTTCGGCGGTATGGATATAGACGAGACCATCAGGGCCGGGAAGGTCTGTATGCAGCCCGGATTGCTGTCAAAGGCTGACGGCAACATACTGTACGTCGACGATGTCAATCTGATGGACCAGAGGATCCTGATGACGCTGC
>JAFUHJ010000207.1 GCA_017468935.1 Candidatus Methanomethylophilaceae archaeon | reverse complement strand
CTCGGTCCGGTCATCGCCCCCGTCCTCGGACAGGCACTGATCTGGATGGCGGATTGGAGGGCGACATTCTGGGCCCCGGCTATCGTCGCTCTGATATGCGTGATGATCTCCATGCTGCTCCCTTCGGACATCCCGAAGGAGAGGTACACGGGAACGGTAGTCGATTCCATCAGGACGATGGTCCCGATAGTCAAGAACGGGGATTTCAGGAGATTCGCCATAATGATGAACATGGTGGCGTTCTGCATCCTCGCATACGTCTCCGTATCCGAATACATCTACAAGGAGAAGGGATTCGATGTCGGTGATGCTTACTCGCTATATCTGGCAGGCGCGATGATCTCCGGTGTTCTGATAATGTTGATAATCGAGAGGTTCCACCTGAGCAACAAGGCGCATCTCACAGTGATGTTCACCCTGACCCTGATAGCGGTGCTCGTTCTTTGGTTGTTCGGCGGAGAAGGGCCGATGATCTTCTTCGCAGGTGTTGTCCCGATAATAGCGACGTCATCGGTCGCGCGTTCGTTCGGTTTCAACATCCTCCTGGCGCAGGACGTCGGTAACTCCGGAGCGATATCATCCGTGCTCAACTTCATCCATTTCCTGTTCGCCACGGCAGGAATGATCGTGGTCGTCAACCTTCCGTTCGACAACTACATCCAGAGCGTCGCATTCTGCTTCACGATCTTCCTGGTCGTATACGGTGTATTGTGGGCTTTCATGTCATTGAAAGGTACATCGCTGAAAGGATTGGAGTGAGAAATCTATCTTTCATCCAGTCGTTATCAGGTAGCATCGAACAAGTTTACGATGCATCCATTGTAATAATCGGACCAGAGGGCCGGAGGCCCCCAGGTCCCTTGTGTTTTTGGTGAGAATTGAACTGGTTATGGATCTTCTTCGATCGTTCTCGATTTTGTGTCGGACTCATATCTCTATCACTTCCCTTTTTAGGAGGCATGGGCAATCTCAGTATTCCCCCGGATCAGATCTTGGCGAAGGCCTGCTCCAGGTCGGCAAGGATATCGTTGATGTGCTCGGTTCCGATGGACAGCCTGATCGTGGAGGGGGATATTCCCTGTTCCAAGAGTTCGGCTTCGGTCAGTTGGGAGTGAGTCGTGGAGGCCGGGTGGATCACAAGTGACTTGACATCCGCCACGTTCGCCAGCAGGGAGAAGAGCTCGAGGCTGTCGATGAATTTCTTCGCTTCCTTCTCTCCGCCTTTGATGTCGAATTTGAAGATGGATCCCGCTCCGTTGGGGAAGTACTTCTTGTACAGCGCATTGGTGGGCTGGTCGGGAAGCGACGGGTGGCTGATGCTCTTGACCTTGGGGTTGTTCTTCAGGTAATCGATGACCTTCAGCGTGTTCTCGACATGCCTTTCCACCCTGAGGGACAGCGTCTCCAACCCCTGCAGGAGGACGAATGCCGTCACAGGGGAGATGGATGCTCCGGTATCACGCAGGAGGATGGCCCTAATCCTCGTCACGAACGCTGCAGGCCCCAGTGCCTTGTAGAAGCTGATTCCGTGGTAACTTGGATCGGGTTCAGAGAGTCCGGGGAACTTTCCGTTACCGTAGTCGAACTTACCTCCTTCGATGATGATACCTCCGAGGACCGTTCCGTGTCCGCTGATGAACTTGGTAGCGGATTCCACGACGATATCCGCACCGTGCTCCAAGGGTCTGATCAGGTATGGTGTCGCGAACGTGTTGTCGACCACCAGGGGTATGCCGTGCTTGTGCGCGATCTCGGACAGCTTCTCGAAGTCAGCGACGTTGGAGTTGGGGTTACCGAGAGTCTCCACGAAGAGGGCCTTGGTCCTGTCGTCTATGTTCTTCTCGATGTCCGCATAGTCGTCGGGCTCGACGAACTTGGTATTGATGCCGTATGTGGGCAGTGTGTGCTCGAGCAGATTGTAGGTTCCGCCGTAGATGGTCTTCGATGAGACGATGTTGTCCCCTGCACTGGCAAGGTTGAGGATCGTGTAGGTGATCGCTGCGGCTCCAGAAGCAAGGGCCAAGGCCGCGCTTCCACCCTCGAGTGCTGCTATCCTCCTTTCCAACACGTCCTGGGTCGTATTGGTGAGACGTCCGTAGATGTTCCCTGCATTCCTGAGGCCGAATCTGTCTGCAGCGTGCTGGGAGTTATGGAACACGTAGGAGGTGGTCAGGTAGATCGGGACCGCTCTGGAATCCGTTGCAGGATCCGCTTGCTCCTGTCCTACATGGAGCTGTAAGGTCTCGAATCTCTGTTTCTTGCTGTTGTTGGGCCCTGTGGGCACGTTTTCTGTTGTCATTTTGAATCTCTCCTTTGTTCGATACCGGCCGTTATATTCGTATCCGAATAATTCATAGTCGGTCATATTCGAATCTGAATACTAGATGTCCTTATCTTGTATTTATACATTTCATATATGAAATTAGGGAAATAGGGAAAAAATGGGCTTGAATACTCTGAATTATGATGAAAAATGACATATTTTGGGTAAATTGCAAGTCAAAAGAAGAATCCGAGCTTCAATTCCCTATCTCCGGCGGATCAAGATATGCAATCCTCATAGCCCCAATTATTTTTTTTTTACATGTTTCATATATGAAAATAGTAAAATACTAAGGCGATGCTACACACTAGTATGAACAATGAAAGAACTGGCGAAAGATACTCGCTGAATACCGCTCTGATCCATGGCGGCGATCAGATCGATGAACAAACCGGAGCCGTCAGCGTACCGATCTATCAGACCTCCACATTCAAGCAGGACGGTCTCGGGAAGAACAGAGGATTCGAATACTCGCGCACAGGGAATCCCACAAGGAAGGTTCTGGAGGATCTCATCGCGGACCTCGAGGGAGGTGTGGCGGGATTCGCCTTTGCTTCAGGCATGGCGGCCATTACCACCGTCCTCTCCCTCTTCAAGTCCGGGGACAAGATCCTGATATCACGTAACGTGTACGGAGGTACCTTCCGTGTGTTGGATAAGGTCTTCAAGAATTTCGGGATAGTATACACGATTCTGGATTCGGAGGATCCCGGCGACCTGAGGGCCAAGATCACAGATGATGTGAAGGCATTGCTCCTGGAGAGCCCCGCCAATCCCCTGATGGCCGTCACCGACATCAGGGCATTCTCAGAGGTTGCCCATGAGAAGGGTGTAACAGTGATCGTGGACAACACTTTCATGACGCCGTATCTCCAGCGCCCGCTGGAATTGGGTGCTGACATCGTGGTCCATAGCGGGACCAAGTATCTTGGAGGCCACAGCGATCTGGTGGCAGGTCTAGCGGTGGTCAAGGACAAGGAGACAGCGGAGAGGTTGGCCTTCCTCCAGAATGCGACAGGGGGAGTGCTTCAGCCGTTCGATTCATTCCTTTTGATACGTGGGATAAAGACGCTGTCGGTAAGATTGGACAGGCATGTCGAGAACGCTCACAGGATAGCGAAGTACCTGGAATCCAACCCTGACGTCTCCAGGGTGTATTACCCGGGACTCGAGACCGATCCTGGTTACAAGATCAATTCCAAACAGGCAAGGAACGGAGGTGCGATGCTTTCATTCGAGCTGAAGGAGGGCCATGATCTCAACAGGTTCTTCGGATCGCTTGAGCTGATCAGTCTTGCGGAGAGTCTGGGCGGAGTGGAATCGCTGGTATGCCACCCGTCCACCATGACGCACGCATCTATACCGGAGGACATCAGGAAGGCGGTCGGGATTACCGACGGGCTCATCCGTCTCTCGCCAGGTATCGAGGATGTCGACGACATAATCCGTGACCTCGACCGTGCAATCAAGGAGTCAAGAAGATGACCTTGTACGGTTCTGTGGAAGAGCTGATCGGAGAGACCCCTCTGTTGGAACTGAAGCACATGGGATATCCGGACGGGGTCAGGGTGTTCGCCAAACTGGAGCTCTGCAATCCAGCCGGCAGCGTGAAGGACCGTGTCGGGATGTACATGATACGCGATGCCGAGGAGAGAGGGATACTGAAGAAGGGGTCGACCATAGTGGAAGCTACCGCCGGCAACACGGGGATAGGCATAGCCCTGGCAGCGCTGAACAAAGGATACGATGTGATATTCACAGTTCCGACCAAGTTCTCCGAGGAGAAGCAGACCATAATGAGGTCGCTGGGGGCGAGGATCGTCAACACCCCGAAGGAGAAAGGTATGTTGGGGGCGGTCACTGAGGCCGAACGCATCATATCGGAGATACCGGGAGCGATATCGCTGAAGCAGTTCGAGAACATGAGCAATCCGCGCTGTCACTTCGAGACCACTGGTCCGGAGATCTACCGTGACCTTGGCGGCAGGATAGACTATGCCGTGATGGGAGCTGGTAGCGGCGGGACGTTCTCAGGTGTGGTGGGATACCTGAAGCAGCAGGACAGCAGGATACAAGGTGTCCTGGCAGATCCGATAGGGTCGATAATCGGAGGCGGAGAGAAGGGAGAGTACGAGATCGAAGGGATAGGCAACGACTTCATCGCCAAGACCATGGACACATCTCTTATCGACCGCGTCTACAAGGTCACAGATAAGGAAGCTTACGAGACATGCCGCGAGCTCGCTAAGAGGGAAGGCATACTGGCCGGACAATCCTCCGGTGCCGCCTTAGTCGCGGTGAGACGTCTCGCAGAGGATGTTGGAGAGGGCAACATAGTGACTGTGCTGCCGGACAGAGGGGACAGATATCTGAGCAAGGGCCTCTTCGGATGAGAGATTACCCTTATGAATATAGGAAAAAGGACGTTAAGCATAAAATGTGAGGACGTGGATTCATGGGTGTGAACGTATCAACCAAGACCAGGTATGCATTGCGCATGTTGGTGGACATAGCTGCTTTCCAGGATTCCGGAAAGGTCAAGATCAAGGACATCTCGGAGAGGCAGGGTATCTCCATCAAGTATCTGGAACAGATCGTCGCCACACTGTCCAAGGCAGACATCGTGAGAGGGGAGAGGGGACCTCAGGGCGGTTACAAGCTGACCCGTCCGGCTTCGGAGATCACAGTCGCTCAGGTCGTCATGGAGGTCGAGGGAGGTATCGCACCCGTACCGTGCATCAAGGGCGGCAGCGTTGAATGCGACAGGAAGGACCGCTGTACCACCCTTGATATGTGGCTGAGGATCGAGAAGGCCGTCATGGACATCATGAGCCAGACAACGATACAGGATCTTCTGGACGATGCCAATTCCAAAGGCATCATAATGATACAGGACTCCATGCCCGAATACATAATCTGATCCTATCGGATATCGGTGCAAGATGTGGCATATCGTGCTCTTGTCAATGGGAATGATCAGTTTCCATGATCGCTTGCAGTCCGTATGGGTCAGAGCGCGTTGAGATTACTGTTGATATGTGATACCATGTGCAATGAGAAATCGGAACAACTTTCTGAATACCTTTCATCCATCGGTAAAGCGGCACTTGCATTCTCCGGAGGTACCGATTCATACTTCCTGCTGTGGGCATGCAGGCAATCCGGCGTGGATGTCAAGCCGTACTTCGTCAAGGGTGCGTTCCAGACACAGGAAGAATCCGTGCACGCCGTCGCAGCAGCATCCGCTCTAGGAATGGATCTGTCAGTCCTGGAGGTCGATACTCTATCCTTCGAAGAGGTGGTCGAGAATTCCGCTGATAGATGTTATCTCTGCAAGAGACGTGTGTTCTCGCTGATCTTAGAAAGAGCATGTTCCGATGGTTACGATATCGTGATGGATGCCACGAACGCATCCGACGATCCATCAGTCAGACCCGGGATGCGTGCATTGACGGAATTGGGAATACGCTCGCCATTGAGGGAATGCGATATCACGAAGCCTGAGTTGAGAGAGCTCTCCAAGGCTGCCGGCCTGGACAATTGGGACACTCCTTCGAACTCATGTCTGGCGACACGCATACCGATGGGCACCAGGATAACCGCGGAGGACCTTCAGAAGGTCGAATACGTGGAGAGCAGACTCAAAATCTTCGGATTGAGGGACTTCCGTCTCCGTTCGTTCGGCGATAGAGCAAGACTCGAGACAGTGCCTGGAGAGGAATCATTCGTGGAGGAGAACAGGTCAGAGATTGAGATGATAGTCCTCTCCAGATACCGTCAGATAGAATTCGGGACCAGGGTGCCCGGCCTCCGATGTTTTGTTAATAGACTCTCTTGATACTGTTGAAACAGACGTCCACCATATCATCGAGATCTATCTTGGTACCCATCTCGACCACCTTCTCGACCTTCGCTTCCGTGACCGGTCCGATGGGAACCGCGGCACAACCAGAGGTCTTGATGATGGAAATGTCGAACGTACCGATGCGCTTAGCTATATCGATGACCTCGAGCTTATCCAGACCGATCAGAGGCCTGAGCACAGGGAAGTCCAGACCATTCTGCTCGGCCCTTATGTTCATCAGGGTCTGCGAAGCGACCTGTCCCAACGAATCTCCCATGACTATCCCGGAAGCACCTATGGATTCCGCGAATCTCTTAGCGACCCTGTGCATCGTACGTTTGCACATCACGCACTGGTAATGCGGGTCGCAGTTGTCCTGGATCAGCTTCTGATTCCTCCCGTGGTCAGCTACGTATACGGGGAACTCCTTCTTAGTGTAGGATTCCAGCTGCTTGGAGATCTTCACAACCTTCTCAAGGTCCTTCGGGTCACCGTAGTCCCCGTTGCTCATATGGAGCAGGACCACATCGGCCCCGGCCTCGGACATCAGGTACGATGCCACCGGCGAATCGATTCCTCCTGAAATCAATGCAACTACCTTCATACTATCATATCCTATGGTAAACAGGGGCGACCGCCTCGATTCGGTCGTCCCTCATCTGTGTTAGCAGACCGGTGATCGTCCCGTCGTGCATCCCGATGGTAGGTACGAAGATCGGAAGGCCGGAATTGTCCATGGTCTGTATCTTATCCAGGCCGTTCCCGGATACGTATCCGAGCACCTTGTCGGGGATCACACTGTCGACATCTATCTTCTTCAAGTGGGGGTCGTACTTCCTCAGCAGATCGGAACCGTGGTCGCCGCATACGATGACCTTGCATCCTCTCTTCATCATCAGCCATGCCGATACCAATCCGCGATTGTCGTTCACGTATG
>JAFUHJ010000206.1 GCA_017468935.1 Candidatus Methanomethylophilaceae archaeon | reverse complement strand
TATTTCGGGTTGAACGGTTGCTTCCTCATCAGGATATACAACCAAACGTGCAGTGCGTTCCAATCCTGGATAGGTGCGACCGCGACCTGGTTGGGGATCCATTGGTTCCTGAAGACCTTCCCGTTGCGCATCCTGTTCTTTGACTCGTATCTGCGCTGTCCAACGAACTGGACGGAACCGTTGGGGAATATCTCGGATTCCGCCGCGGCTATGGCGCTGAGCTTGTTGGTCTTGCAGCACCATCTGTATCCTTCCGCCGGGGGTCCGAACACCTTCATGTTCTTCAGGAAGCTCTCAAACGATGCCTCCGTGACGTACAGTTTCATCCCGCTGCTCTTCACATACGAATTAACGAAATCGACCGTCTCGGGGTATTCGAGACCGGTGTCCGCGAAGATCACGTTGACCTTCATCTTGGCGTCCATGAACAGCATAAGGACGGCCTGGCTGTCCTTTCCGCCAGAGAACGAGACACCTATGGGAAGGTCGTTGTATTCTTTCCTTATCTTCTTGATCTCGGCAATGGCATCGGAGACCATCTTCTCCATCATGGGTCTGTTCCAGCGGATGGTCTGTTCCCAGTTCACGGGTCTGTCGTTGTTGCGGTATCCCTTGTTGGTCTCTTTCATCCTCACGACCATACCGCGTTCGGAGGTCGGGATCTCGGAAGGCGGTATGCAAAGGGTACCGCAGCTTATGAGTTCCCCCTTGTCCGACAATACCGCCATCTTGTCCCCAACCTGTGAATCGGGATCGCATTCCTTCACGCCCTTCACGAGGAGGTTCTTGGTCCTCTTCATCATGAACAGGCCGCTGTGGTTGGCGACGACCTTGTGCCTCTGCAGGTGAGGGATGACCTTCCTGAATCCGGCGACGTCCAAAGTGAGGTGCCATTTCATGTCGTACTTGAATCTCATGCTGCCGATGACGTATCCGTTAATCACTATCTCCACGCTGTCCGTTCCGCGGGAGTTGTCGTTCAGGATGACCACACTGTCATCGGGTATCAGGTCGCGGCCGCATCCCTTCCCGTATTCCTCGTCGGCGAGTCCGCGTATGAGCTCGACGTCTTTCTTGAACGCAGGCCTGAGGTCCCACGGTGATGAGACGGGAACAGCTTCTGCGGGGGATCCGCATTTGGGACAGGTCTTGGCGCTGACGACAGGCATGTTGCAGCTGTAGCACCAATTCAGACAGTTCTTTCCGAGCACGATGGCCATGACGACCTGTAATCCATCGTAAGATATGGATGTTTCAGTAGGACAGTCATCGGTTGTGTATGTGCCCTATCACAATGGTGAGTTGTATGATAATCCGATTAAATACGGACTGGACGATATGGTCAATATGAGGCCCTTAGGCGTATCCATCCTATGTTGGTGCCGCGGATGCAACCTTGCCGTCCTGGATTCGAAGAGATGCCCCAGGTGCGGAGGCGATACATCCAGAATCGAGTACAATTTTGATATCCGTCCAGCGTTCCAATACGACAGGGACCGTCTCAGAAGGACGGTGGATGGGCAATACGGGGAGGGGGTGTTCGAACTCCTTGTTCCAGATGACCGTCTGATCCTGTTCGGCATCGAGTTCAAAGATGAGGTCTCATACAGGGTGATCTGCGACGGATATGTCCTTGGGGATCTGGATGCCGATGACGGGATCTGGAGATTCACACCGACACAGAGGGCGGCATCGCTCATGGCCGGTGCCGTTTCCAAAAGATTGATAACGGTATCCTCCCGCGGTCAGTCGATGGCTGTCAGGATGCATCACATTCCCGGAGAATGGATCAAGGATTGTGATCCGGACATCAGGAAGGGCGATACCGTATTCATAATGAACGGGTCCGGGGCCGTCAAGTGCTTCGGCAGGGCCATGGCGGATTCGGATAAACTTATCGGTACCAAGTTCGCGGTGAAGGGCGCTAATGCCCTTAATGAGGACATCAGGGTGCCTGACAGAGGATACACATGGAAAGAGGCCGTCGGTCTGAATAAGGGGCTCATAGATGCTGTCGTGAAGAGGTCTATCGATTTTGTCAGAGATGTAGTGAAAAAGCACAAGGGTATGACATGCACGGTATCCCTCTCAGGAGGCAAGGACAGTCTGGCGACCCTCCTGGTCGTTATGAAGGCTGGGATCAGACCCAAGATAATCTATGCCGAGACGCACATGGATTGCGGTTCCGCGCCGTTGGTCAAGGGCATAGCCAAAAGGTACGGTCTGGAGATGGTATCGTGCGGGATCCCGGAGGATGTCCTGTACAGGAACATCGAGCGTCTGGGCCCCCCTTCCGTGGATTACAGATGGTGCTGTAAGATCCACCAGCTCTCACAATTCCAGATACTCGCATTGATGATCGGAGGTCAGAATCTCTCGTTCGTCGGTCAGCGCAGATATGAGGGTACCAAGAGGATGCAGAACGGGAGCGAATGGATCAACCAATCCTCTCCCAGTCAGATATGTGCTTCGCCCATACAGGAATGGAACGCTCTGCATGTCTGGATGTTTCTGACGGCGGAGGATGCCCCTTACAACAGACTGTATGAACAGGGTTTCGACCGTATAGGGTGCTATTGGTGTCCGGTGGAGACACCGACACAGCTTGCCGAGGTTCAGTGGGACGATCCTGTTGCGATTCGTTGGAAAGAGTGCATCGAAAGATATGGTAAGGAGAAGGATATGCCGCAGGTGTGGCATGACAGGATGCTCTGGAGGAACCGTAAGGTCCAGGGCAATATACCCGTTATAGATCCGCAGGTCCAGAGAGAGATAGAGTACAAACAGCGTATTGTCTCGTACAGGCCTGTGATATCAGGCGCTTCGGTCTCCTTCGGAAGAGGGTTCGATCCGTCCAAGCTTCTGCCTCTTTTGCCGATAATCGCCAGGCAGGGGTACATGGACGGGGATTGCCTGATCTCAGGCGACCTTCGCATATACCCCGACGGGCACGCCACTTCTACCGGAGGTTCTGACAAGGATCTGAAGAGGTCTGCAGGGGATATTCTGGAACTCTCCCTCATGGCGACATCCTGTCTGGAGTGCACTCTATGTACCCATCAATGCAAGAGTTCAGCTTTGGTATTCAAGGACGGCGGGATCCTTCTGGATGCATCAAAGTGCAACGGATGCCGTGAGTGCATGAAGATCTGTCCTTCCATCCACATATTGTGCAACTGATCTGTGGATCATATCAATGAACGCAATATTGGTGTAGATATCTTCTGAAGTGTCGAGAGAATGATAGGCCAGACAGGGGAATTCCCCCGTCCGACCTCCGCTGAACGACCGACCAGACTGCGTGACGCAGTCTCCTAAACAGGCAGTGTGGCATTGCTGCCGACGCCATGACGGCGTGTACTGGCCCTGTTCGGCCGCATGACGCGGGGCACAACCGAGCCGGATGAACGGCAACGGGCGCACAAGGCACGGATGACCGTACCTCCTAAGGGAGCAGTGTGGCATTGCTGCCGGGCGGGATGAACCGCGTACTGACTCTTGTGCTCGTACCCCGCGGGTACTGGGGGGCTCGCATGAGCGCATGACGCGCATCCTCAGAGGCCGAGGGCATCACTGCCCGGCGGGATGAACCGCGGATCGACCTGATGCGGGCACCTTGCGTATGGTGAGCGTCGCCGAAGCGGCACTCGTCGTAACGATGGCACCGTGAGGTGCAACCGCATGGGGAAGGAGCGACATTGCTGTCGTGCGGGATGAACCGCGTTCCTTTCCTCGCTACGGACATACGTGCGTACCAAGCGGTGTAGCCCGGCTTGCGCTGGACTACGTGTCAAATCTCCGACCCGTAAGGGACGGTCGAAACACGCTCTTTGCAGATTATGTTACATATTTGACAAATGGAACAACTCACTGATTAGTATAAAAGACCTCCCTTTTTGTGTCAGTGAATGTAGAAATGCCTTAGAGTTGAGTATTTTTTATAAATTATTTATAAAGAAAGGGCCCGGCCAGCGGGCCCTGTTTATAATCACTCGTCGCAGCGGTTCTCGAGGTCGAACCTCTTCAGAGTGTATGCGACCACCGCAAGGATCGCGGTGACCACGGCCATGATCAGGACAGTGACGGTGAATCCGTCGTTGAGGGCACTGCTCATGTACTGCAGGTCGTTGGCGATGTGCACTCCGATATCAGCGAGGATGCTCTTGGATGCGGACAGGTCGATTATCTCGGATACGTATCCTCCCTGCACGACCTCCTTGATGTATGCTCCGACCACGGCATTCCCAACAAGGATACCGATCATACGGACCGCCATCAGGTTACCGGTGTGCTGTCCCATGTCCTTCTTGGGTGTGATGCTCTGCAGCGAGATGATCAGTTCGGTGACGATCATTCCCAGACCCGCTCCGAACACGAACAGGCAGAGAGCGAAGAAGAACGTGCTCTCCGATGCGAGGAAGTGGGTCATGACCAACGAGATGGTGACGACGATCGCTCCCACGGTGACCCAGGGTCTGATACCTGTCTTCATCACAAGTTTGCAACCGATCAGTGACGGTACTGCGGCTCCGAGGATCATGATCAGGAAGTTCAGACTTGCCATGTAGATGTCGAATTCGTAGTAGGTCAGATACACCTTGAAGTAGTACTGGATGAGTCCCAGTCCGCACATGCTGAACAGGAACATCAGGATGATGACCTTCTTCTCGAACAGCGTGATACCCATAGGGATCAGCGGGTCGTCGGACCTCTTTGAATGCCAGAAGACCAGCGCCAGCAATGCGATGATCACAACCACGACGATGGCGGATTCCACGCTGAGGAGCTTGTAATCCACGTTGACGGACTGGGTGTAGTACGCGGCCACTCCGAAGAGGAGCGTGACCAGGGCGGTGTTGGTCCAGTCTAGCGGTTTCCTTGTTCCTTCCTGTTCAGGGAGGAGCTTCCATGCCATGATGAGTCCGAGCATCATGACCAGTGCGAGCATGATGAATCCTGCCCTCCAGTTGAATGTGGAGGTGAAGAAGTATCCGATCGCAGCAGCGAACAGCGATCCGAATGCGAAGGATGCCGTCATGAGCTCATGGCACTGGTTCCTCTTGTCCGCTTCGTAGTACTTTCCGACGGCGGTGAACGCGAGACCGAGCACGAGTCCTCCTCCGATACCCTCGATGAATCTGAAGGCTATGAGCATCTCCACGTTGAGGGATACTATCGAGAGGATGGATCCGAGGATGAAGATCAACGGTCCGAAGATCAGAACCTTCCTGACACCGTACAGGTCTACGAGCTTCGCTCCTATGGGCATCATTGCGATCTCGCTGATGATGTATGCGGGGATGATGCGGACCATGTTGTCCGATTCCGGAAGGTCCGCGACGCTCCAGGAGATACCGAACCTCATGAGCATCCAGCCCATGGCCGCCGCGAAGACGCATGCGGCAATTCCCCACATGGCCACGGCGCGGTTCCTATCTTCGATCGTCATGTTCTTGAGGTCCATCATATCCTTCCCCTCCACATGAGTGCTGCTACGACGACAGCAAGGATCGCTACGACTATGGCGGTGACCAGATACACCATCGGGAGTTTGAACTCGTAGTCCTCGTTCCACTTGTTGTATTCGTCGACCATTTCGTGGATGTCGTCGATCTTCTGTTGCTTCTCCGGGTTGTCCGTGATGTCCGCGACATCGAAGGATTCCCATCCGATGATTCCCAAGGCCAACTCTATGATCTCCCTGGCCTCCTTGCTCAGGACGCTCTCGGGTATGGCGTCAAGGATGTCGGAGGCTGTGATCCTGTAACCTTCCATGGGCAGGTTGATGACCGTGGATCCTCCGTCACGGGCGATCTTGATAATGACGTACCTGTCACCGTGCTCGTCCGTGAAATCGGTGATCTCCGCATCCGCTACGAACGTTATGTCGGGGATGGGGTTGCTCGTGAGGGACTCGATCGTCTTGAAGAGATCGAGCTTCTTGTCCGAGGAACTGATGATTTCTATCAGCAGTTCGACCATGGGGCTGTTGACTTTCTCCTCCATCTGACTGCTGATGAGTTCCCAGACGCCTCCGACCATGTCCTTGGAGACCACTGCTTTGATGACCGATTCTGTGATGACCGGTTCGCATTTCCACGTTCCCTCTCCGAGGACCTTTAGGTCGTCTACGTCGAGTTTTATCTGGAAATCGGCGTACATGTCGCTGACATCGTTGGACTCGTCGTAGGTTATCGTGATGCTGGTGATATTCCCATCGTCGTCCACCGCAAGATCTAATGTGAAGTTGCCGGTGGAGCTGAATGATACGGAAGGGCAGATCGAGATGAGTACGTCCTCCACCTCACCGGACGCCGCATCTATGGTTGTCTCGACGGTAAGGTCGAAGGTTATCGAGAAACCGAGGACGGAATTGACGGAATGCTGTTCCGTGGCCTCGGTGGTGAAAAGTCTCTTGATGAAATCGGTGGTGCTCTCCCCTTCTTTGGGCTCGTATGTTCCCGCTGCGGGGAATTTGCCGTCGGACATGACGTAGTTCGACAGGTAAACGTATCCGGACAGTCTGTCGGTGATGATGAACATGCCGCCGTTATGTTCGACGTCCCTGGACAAGGCGAAGTCGCATCCGAGGAAGGGTTCGCAGTCGACATCATGTGCGATGTATTCTTTGGCCAGACTATCGAGGAGTTCTTTCAGGTTCATACCGAAGATCTTCTCGAGGAACTCGTTGATCTCGCTGTTGGTGATACCGAACGTCGTTCCGTATCTGTCGGGTGTGTCGTCGGCATCCGATTCCGTTGCCACAGGGGCGGAGGAAAGAAGGACGACGGCGACCACCGCGAGTGCGATGATCATTCTTTTGCTATAATCCATGCGTACGCGCATTACTTACTCGTAATTAAACGGTATTAGGTGCTCTTATCCTCTTAGACACCTGTCTGTCGGTGTACATCGTGACCAGGAATATCGTTGCCGCACCGACCATGTGGCCGAACACCAGGGCCCATCCGAAGGATGTGAGCTCCGGCTGCTGCATGGCGATCCAGAAGAAGCAGATGAGTACGAAGTTCCTCCATAACGCGACTATCAGGGACCTGTTGGGATGTCCCATGGCCTGCATGTACCCGGAACAAATCGGGGTGAAGGCGAAGAATCCTATGTAGAGGCACATGACCTTCAGCATCTCCGCCATCTCGGGTCTGTTGTCCAGCATCTCCCCGGAGTAGGAGAAGATGAACAGGAACTGGTCCGGAAGGAGTTCGACGATTATCGCCAACGCGATCACGATGAGGATCCCTCTGGAGAAGGCATACTTGAACGACGCCCTCATGCGCTCCGCGTCCTTCTGACCCAATGCGGATGACGCCACTGGTATGAGGGCGGAGCCTATCGCTATGGCGGGGATTACTATGAGGTTCATCAGGTTATCCGGGACGGAATAGACGGTCAGTGCGTGAGAACCTGCCTCGGCCATCAGGACGATATAGTTCAGGATGGCGTCCATGAAGTACATCACGGTGTACTCCAGCATCTGCGGGATCCCGGCGGCGAGGAGCATGCGCATGCACCCCCTGTCGTAGACGATGTTCTTCCGGCGTATGGGAAGATAGGTCTTCTTGCTGATGATCAGAAGAGTACCGATGATGACGGATGCCACCGTGGCTATGACCGTGGCGATGGCGGCTCCCTGCAGCCCCATGTCCAGGACGTATATGAAAATCGGATCCAGCGCTATGTTCACTATGGCCTGGACGGCCATGAGGAGCATGGAATACTGTGTCGCACCCTGTCCGTTGAGGATACCTCCCACTGTCCCGTTGAAGATTATGAGTATGGTGCAGAAGGAGTAGGGAAGCATGTATGTGCAGGTGAGCTCCAGGATGTTATCCCTTCCAAGGATGGATAACAGGCCGTCCTGGCCGAACACCATTATGGGTGTCATGACCAGTCCGAAGATGAGTGAGAAAATCACCGCCTGGACGGCGGATAGGGATGCACGGTCCTTGTCGGCGGCACCGATCATCCTCGAGATGACTGCGGATGCCCCCACGCCGAATCCGCTTCCTAATCCTACAAGTGTCATGTACACGGGCATGGCCACGGCTATGGCGGACATGGCGTCGTCGCCCAATCCGGAGCACCACGCACGGTCGGCAAGGACATTCACCTGGGAAACGAGCAGGGAGATGATTATCGGTATCGCCATCGTTATGATGGCCTTCCTGGGGTTCCCCAAGAGTATCGATACGCGCTCCTCTGCTTCCATGGAGCCACAATCCTGATAGTCGTTATTAAAAGTGAGTAAAGGGCCGGGGGAATCCCCGGCTTTGTTCATAGGTTTCAGGCTGCAGGTTCAGCAGGCTTGTATCCG
This sequence comes from Candidatus Methanomethylophilaceae archaeon, assembly GCA_017468935.1. GTDB lineage: Archaea > Thermoplasmatota > Thermoplasmata > Methanomassiliicoccales > Methanomethylophilaceae > Methanoprimaticola. The sequence goes on along the minus strand of JAFUHJ010000206.1, from coordinate 12,286 downwards.
CCGTTGTCCAGTACCTTCTTCATGACGTAGATGACCACGAACATGGTGACGATACTGATAGCGGTGAGGATGTAGCTCTGCCAGAATCCGGCGATCAGGAAGAACACGAATGACATTCCTGCTACCAGGAGCGCATAGGGCGCCTGGGTAGAGACGTGCACCACGTGGCTGCACTGAGCACCTGCGGACGACATGATGGTGGTGTCCGAGATGGGCGAGCAGTGGTCTCCGAATACCGCTCCCGCCATACATGCGGAGATTCCTACTATGAGCAGGTTGTAGTCCGTGGTGAACACGGAGCTGACGATGGGCAGCAGGATCGCCATGGTTCCCCAGGAGGTTCCTGTCGAGAATGCGATGAAGCATGCCACTAGCATGAAGATCGCGGGCAGGAAGTTGGCCAGAGAACCTGCATCGTCCAGGAGTCCACCGACGAATGCAGAGGATCCGAGGGATCCGGTCATCGTGGACAGGGTCCAGGCGAAGATCAGGATCAGGATCGCAGGGACCATGTTACGGAATCCCTTGGGCAGCGAGTCCATCAGGTCGTGGAAGTTGGAAGCCTTGCGCAGGACCAGGTAGATGATCGTGATGAGCAGCGCAACAACGGATCCCATTGCGAGTCCGGTAGCCGCATCCGCATTCGCGAATGCGGTACGGAAGCTCGCTCCGTCCAGGATTCCTCCGCTGTAGACCAGGAAGAATATGCACAGGGGGATCAGGAACACGAAGATCGGGATGATCAGGTCCAGGATGTGACCGTTCTCGTTGATCTTCTCTTCGACGGCGTTCTCGTAAGGCCTGTCGGTCGTGGAGAACAGGTCTCCGTTCTCGATGGCATTCGCCTCGTGCTTCTTCATGGGTCCGAAGTCGAACTCGAACCAGCAGATGGCGACGACCATCGCGATCGTCAGAAGGGCATAGAAGTTGAAGGGTATGCACTCGACAAAGACGGACATGGTGTTGTGTCCCATGACGGAGTCACCGAGGTTCGAATTGACCGCCGCAGCCCATGAGCTGACGGGGGCGATGATACAGATCGGTGCCGCAGTCGAATCGATGAGATATGCGAGCTTGGCACGGGAGATCTTGAACTTGTCAGTGAGGGGACGCATGATGGATCCCACTGTCAGACAGTTGAAGTAGTCGTCCACGAAGATGAGGACTCCCAGGAAGAAGGTCGACAGCTGTGCGGACCTTCTGGATTTGATGTGCTTCAGTGCCCATTCCCCGTAGGCCTTCGTACCTCCCGATTTCAGGACCAGCACTCCTATCACTCCCAGTACGACCAGGAACACCAGGATACCAGCATCCCACATGTCAGCTATGGATCCGACCAATCCGTCGTTGACGACGAGTCCGATGGTCCTGAGGAGATCGAAATCGGCCGAGAGGATGGCTCCCATAAGGATTCCGACGAAGAGCGATGAGAACACTTCCTTCGTGATAAGGGCAAGAACGATGGCGACGATCGGAGGCACGAGTGCCCAGAAGGTCGTGAAGAACCTGTTGACATCGGCGCTGTAGACATCGCCTTCGATCTCGATCTCTCCATCTACAAGGGGGTAGTATGCTTCCACATCCTTGACGGTCGCGGTAACTCCCTTCTGTCCATCGATGGAGAAGTCGAATGTGTCGGTGATGGAGAATGCTCCGCCTCCGACGTAGATGTCGTCCTCTTCCTCCGCGAGGTCGCGGAGCACGAGGTTACCCTCATCATCCTTGGTGAGTTCATAGTTCACGCTCAGAGTGAATTGAGAATATTCGCGGTCGATGGTCACTTTGTTGTCGATTATCGGGAACGTATCGATGACCTCTCCGTAGCCGATGAGTTGGATCTCATCTTCCACGAGCTTGTAATCCGATACGTAGTCCTTCGAGAATGTGCCGTCCTTAGCGACGCTATAGTAGGTACCATCATCAGCCGAAAGGCCTGTGATACCTCCGCCGTCCTTAGGGGCAATCGTGAATGCGCACACGAGCAGGATGACGATTATCCCGACGATGATCAGGGCTCTTTTCCTGCTCATCTGCGCATCTATAGTGTTAACTGCCATTATTATCCACCAGTTGGTTGGGGGTTGGTAGCATCTGCTGTTTATTTATTAATTAGCGAGTTTAGCTGGTTATTTCTACGAATTCCGTTGATGATAATACGAATATAAGTGATTCGATTGCCTTGAAACTGCGAATTAATATAATCTGTTATCCTAACGGTTTAGGACGATTTTACCATCACGGGCTCTGTATCCGGTTCATTGCTCAACGGTCGAAGAATCAGGTTGGAGCTTGCGTGAGAATTCTAAGAGTATTTATCGAACAGTGTGAAGAGGGGCTGTCTTCCGACAGCCCTGTTTCATCAGTGCTTGTGGGCCTTGATGTGAAGGTAGCCTAGCACCGCGAGCACGAGGAGTGCAACGATCGCCAGGGAGAACCAGTGGACATAGTTTTCTCCATAGGGGCTCTTCTCTTTTGTGAGAGGTGCACCGGCGTCCAGTATCAGCTTTCCGTCGTCTGCGACGGTCGAGGTGAGAGATGCATCATCGTCGGCGGTGACCTCCTCCGATGGAGGTATCGCACAGATGACGAAGGCGAACGCCACCAGGAAAGCTGCAACGGTCTTGATTCCTTTGTCCATATGAACCATTCCCATGGGTATCCAGAATCTGTTGCTCGTAGATAAGAGGTTGCTGTGATGCTGACCATTTTCGTTGACTGGAAATAGGGACTATACGGGAAAAAGTTATGTAAATCATGTAGTTATATGCTGATTTTGTATAAAACTAATTTAAAAATATATGAAAAAATAGTAGTTATATACTGATTTTGCATACATAAACTGGATATTATGATCAAGAGGGAGATCTACGATACGCTTGTCAGGACAGTTGCTGTCAAACCAGTGACGTTGATCACTGGTGCGCGTCAAGTGGGTAAGACCACACTCTGTAAGAAGCTCATGGAGGAATCGGGCATGGAGTACGTCACCCTTGCCGATTTCGAGGAGCGCCAACTTGCCAATACGGATCCCACCATGTTCCTGAAGGTCCATTCATTCCCATTGATCATAGATGAGGTCCAGTATGCACCAGGGCTGTTCCAAGAGATAGAATCCGTCGTCGACAGGGAGCGTTTCGCAGACCCAGATGCCCATGGTCTGTTCGTGTTGTCTGGAAGTCAGTCATATCTGCTCATGGAAGGTGTATCCCAATCGATGTCCGGCAGGGTTGGTATCATAAGGGTCCCCGGCATATCCCTAAGTGAGGAGTATTCGCTGGAGGAATCACCTTTCACGATATCTCCCGAAGCATCCTTCCGCAGGTGTTCCGATGTTAAGGAAGACGTGGATATGATGGAGAGGATACACCGTGGAATGTACCCAGAGGTCATCACGAAAGGGATCGCACCGGGCAGGTTCTATGCGGATTATGTGGATACATACATCATGCACGATGTATCGGATATCATAAACATAAGGGACAGGGATAAGTTCAGGTCCTTCATGGAGGTCATGGCATCCCTGACCGGGCAGCAACTGACCTATGAGAGCATCACAAAGGCTGTCGGTATCGATCTGCGTACGGTGAAGAACTGGATCAGTGTGCTTTTGGCCGGAGACATAATCACGCTCCTCGAACCCTATTCGGACACATCGGTCACCAAGAGAGTGTCTAAGCGTCCGAAGATCCATTTCCGCGACACCGGTCTCGCGTGCTATCTGGCGAAGATCCCCGATGCCAGGATCCTGTCGTCCAGCTATCTCAAGGGCCCGATGGTGGAGACATTCATGGTGAACGAAGTCATGAAGACACATGCGAACAGAGGGTTGGAGACTCCGTTCTTCTACTATCGTGATTCCAACAACAACGAGATAGATCTGGTGATGCTGTATGACGGGAAGCTGAATATGGTCGAATGCAAAGCAGGTGCGGAATGCGGGGTCGGCGATATCAAGGCATTCGGTAGGTTCCAGACATCCCTGGATAAGGCAGGATGCGTACTGTGCCTGACGGACAGACCGTACCCCATAACGAAGGACGTGTATGCATTGCCCCTGGTCACCCTGGGAGCTTGAAAAGGTGTCCCACCGGTCTCCCGGCGGGGAAGTGATTTGTATCAGACCCTGTCTGCGATCTCTTTCTGGATGTCGGCGATGAAGTCGTCCAGCTTGACGGTTCCTTGATCGCCGCCGTCCCTCTTCCTGACGGTGACGACGGTTCCGTCCTGGACCTCGTTCTCTCCGATGACCAGCATGTACGGGACCTTCTGGAGCTGTGCCTCACGGATCTTGTATCCGATCTTCTCGCCCCTGTTGTCCAGCTTGACCCTGACGCCTGCGGCCTTCAGCTTTGCAGCGACCTGCTCCGCATAGTCGAATGACTTCTCGGAGACGGACAGGACCCTTACCTGAACGGGTGCGAGCCATGTGGGGAACTTTCCTCCGAAGTGCTCGATGAGGATTCCCATGAACCTGTCTATGGATCCGTAGATGACACGGTGGATCATGATGGGCCTGTGCTTCTCTCCGTCGGCTCCGATGTAGTTGATGTCGAACCTCTGGGGCAGCTGGAAGTCTAGCTGGATGGTTCCGCACTGCCATGTCCTTCCGAGGGAGTCCTCCACGTGGAAGTCGATCTTGGGGCCGTAGAACGCTCCGTCACCCTCGTTTACCGCGTATTCCTTTCCGAGCTTGTCGAGAGCGGACCTGAGTCCGTTGGTGGCCAGTTCCCAGTCCTCGTCGGATCCCATGGAGTTCTCCGGCCTGGTGGACAGCTCGATGTGGTAGTTGAATCCGAACTTTGTGTACACCTCGTCGACAAGTCTTACGACGCCGGCGATCTCGTCGGGGATCTGTTCCGGGGTCATGAAGATGTGTGCATCGTCCTGTGTGAAGCACCTGACCCTGAACAGACCGTGCAGGGTACCGGACCTCTCGTGCCTGTGGACGGTACCGATCTCCGCCAGCCTGAGGGGCAGTTCCTTATAGGAGTGGTTCTCGTTCTTGTACACGAGGATGCCTCCGGGGCAGTTCATCGGCTTGATGCAGTGGATCTGGTCATCGATCATGGTGGTGTACATGTTCTCCTTGTAGTGGTCCCAGTGACCCGATCTCAGCCAGAGCTGCTGGTCCAGGATCATCGGGGTGGAGATCTCATGGTAGTTCTCCCTTGTGTGGAGCTCCCTCCAGTAGTCGATGAGGGTGTTCCTGAGGATCATTCCCTTGGGGAGGTAGAAGGGGAATCCCTGTCCCTCCTCCATTATGGCGAAGAGGCCGAGCTCCTTTCCGAGCTTCCTGTGGTCCCTCTTCTTCGCCTCCTCGAGCATCGTCAGATACTTCTCGAGGGATTCCTTTGATTCCCATGCGGTACCGTAGATACGGGAGAGCATCTTGTTCTTCTCGTCGCCTCTCCAGTAGGCTCCCGCGATGGATGTGAGCTTGAACGCTTTGACCGCTTTGGTGTATAATGCGTGCGGTCCGGCACAGAGATCCACGAACTCGCCCTGCTTGTAGAAGCTGATGCTGGCGTCCTGAGGCAGTTCGACAACGAGCTGCACCTTGTAGATCTCGCCCTTCGATTTCAGATAGTCTATGGCGTCCTGCCTGGACATCGTGTATGTCTCGAGCTTGAGGTTCTCCTTCACGATCTTCTTCATCTCGGCCTCGATCTTCTCGAGGTCCTCGGGGACGAATCCCCCTTCCTTGTCGAAATCGTAGTAGAATCCGTCTTCGATCGCAGGTCCAATCGCCAATTTGGTCCCGGGGTACAGCCTCTGCACCGCCTGGGCCATCACGTGGGCAGCGGTGTGCCTGATGACCTTGAGCTCATCTTCGCACTCGTTGACGCTGCCGTCGTTGTACAAAGCTTTCATGTTAACCACTTTTCTTACCCGTCGACATACGTACGCCGGCTGGGACTTGTTTGGTGAAGGCGGGTATGCATTGGGGTTTTTATATGTTGCTGGGAGGAGGTTGGGGGTTGTATGGAGGATAGAGTCCGGTGACCCTGATCCCATCCCGGAGTCGGACGGTCGGGGTGCAGAGAAAATATGCGGAGAAAATTACAGTAAAAATGTGGACTAAAATACAGTAAAAACATCGATTAAATTATAGTAAAAACATGGAACAAAATACAGTAAAAATAAGGATTTAAATAGATACTGGATGTACATATCATCATGCCCGAGTACATGAAGCGTATCGTGGATGATCAATTAATGGAGAATCTGGAGACCTTCGGGGCCACGAACATCATAGGTCCGAAGTGGTGTGGGAAGACCAGGACCGCAGAGCAGCAATGCAAGTCGGCGATCTATTTCCAGTCCGATCCCGACAAGGAATCCCTCAAACAGACCGCCATGATAAATCCGTCAGCATTGCTCAGAGGCGAGAGGCCCAGACTGCTCGACGAATGGCAGGATGCGAAAGAGATGTGGGATGCCGTCCGTTTCGAGTGCGATCACGATCCGCACCCGGGACAGTTCGTGCTGACGGGTTCGACTTCGAAGAAGGTCGAGACATCCAATACGGGCACAGGGAGGATAACGGATCTCATGATGTATCCGCTCTCCCTCTACGAATCCAAGGAATCCGACGGCAGTGTATCATTGATGTCCATTCTGGACGGCGACAGCTTGGCCCTGGGATGCAGATCAGATCTGACGGTCGACGATCTGGTGTTCGCAACCTGTCGCGGAGGATGGCCGTATTCTTTAGGCCTCGGATCCAAGAAGTCACAGTTGGCGATAGCGAAGGATTACCAGCGTCAGATCTACAGCAGGGACATGTTCAAGGTGGATGATGTCAAGCGCGATCCGCGGATAATGAGCGCCATACTGAGGTCCTATGCTAGGAACATCTCTACGCTGTCCAAGAAGACGAGCATACTGGAGGATGTGAGGGCCACCAAGGGCATCTCCGCAGATACGTTGGACGACTACCTAGATGTCCTGAGGAAGCTGTATATCGTGCAGGAGATGAACGGTTGGACCCCGCCCCTGCGGTCCTCCGCAGGGATGCGTTCGGGACCCAAGAGGGAATTCGTGGATCCGTCGATCGCGGTTGCGGCCCTGGGGACATCGCCGGAGAAGCTGTCCGTGGACATGAAGACGTTCGGTTTCCTGTTCGAGTGCCTCTGCGTGAGGGATCTCAGGGTGTATTCATCGACTATGAACGGGGAGATGTCATATTACCATGACAGGTACGGATTGGAGGCGGACGGGGTCCTCCACCTGGACGACGGAAGATACATGCTCCTGGAATTCAAGCTGGGATCGAAGGACATCGATGAGGGCGCTGCGCATCTGGTGAAATTGGAGAAGTTGATCGAGGAGCATAACAGGAAGGAGGACCAGATCAAGCTGGACATGCCCAGCGCGAAGATCGTGGTCACCGCGTCCCAACACGGGTACAAGCGCCTCGACGGGGTGTATGTCGTGCCGATTGGATGCCTTGGACCATGAATTATGCGACTGCGGATGGCTGATGTCGGACGCAGTCAACGAACACGGGAAATCGGTATAATCATCGAAAAACAAACGTGGGAAATCGGTATAATCATCGAAAAACAAACGTGGGAAATCGGTACTTTAGATAGATTTTAATAGTATCCAGTACATAGACAGTATATGTCAGATATCATCTTTAGGAGAAAGATCTACGAGAAGCTCCTATATTGGAAGGAACACGATAGTCACGATTCCGTCCTGATGATCGAAGGGCCTAGGAGGGTCGGCAAGAGCACCCTGGTCGAGGAATTCGCCAGGAAGGAATACTCATCCTATCTCCTGATAGACTTCTCGAGACCGAAGAAGGGTACGATAGAATCCTTCGAACGGTATTACGACGATTCTGACAAGCTGTTCACGTATCTCCAGAACATCTATGGCGTGACCCTACAGAAGGGGAAGAGCCTAGTGGTCTTCGACGAGGTCCAGAGATACCCCAAGGCCAGGCAGCTGATCAAATACCTTGTGCTGGAAGATGATTACGATTTCATAGAGACGGGTTCCCTGATATCCATAAGGGAGAACGTCGAGGACATCCAGATACCCTCCGAGGAGGAGTCCGTAGGGATGTATCCACTGGATTTCGAGGAGTTCCTATGGGCTCTGGGGGATGAGAGCACCATGGACCTGATAAGGGGGTCCCTGCGTTCCATGGCCCCTCTGGGGCAGATCATGCACCCGATAATAATGGAGAAGTTCAGGACGTACATGCTCGTAGGGGGGATGCCACAGGCGGTATCCGAATATGTAAGGACGAAGGACATGGCCAAGGTGGAGAAGATCAAGGGCAACATCCTGAAACTGTACCGCGAGGACATGGTGAAGATCAAGAAGGGCAACGGTGTCCAAGCCGCCGCGATATTCGAGCACATACCAGGGTTCCTGTCGTCGCATAGGAAGATCGTGTCTCCGGGGGCGATAAAGGCAGGTACCGATGCCAGCGACTACGTCACCAGCCTCTATTGGCTGAAGGAGTCCAGGATATGCAACCTGTGCCTGAACAGCACGGATCCGAATCCCGCGATGAACCTGAACGCCACCATCGGGGGATGCAAGTGCTACATGTGCGACACCGGTCTGCTGCTCACGGCGGCCTTCGATTCGGGAAACCTCAGAAGGGACGAGACATACCAGGCGTTCCTGAAGGGGAGGCTGTCGATGAACGAGGGCATGCTGTTCGAGAACGTGGCGGCACAGGAGCTGGTAGCGGCAGGTTCGGACCTGTTCTTCCATGAGTTCTATCTCAAAGGTGATGAGAAGCATCTCTACGAGGTGGATTTTGTCATGGCGAACGGGAAGTACACGGTGCCGATTGATGTGAAGTCGTCGGTGTCCCGGAAGCACCGTTCGTTGGACCTGTTCGGGGAGAAGTACGGGAAGAAGGTCAGGATGCCTCTGATAGTACATACGAAGGATGTCATGGTCGAGGACGGCATAACGTACCTGCCGATCTACATGATGTCGCTGATACCGGAGTGGATCGCCGGGGAGCACAGTGATACCGCGGTTATTACAGTCTCTGTGAGTTCTTGAGGTGAAAAGCGATTAAGGAAGAAGCAGAGCGCATGAATCCGATTGCCGATCGTGTTCGGAAAGAGATCACATACGAAGACAATAATACAATGCTCCCCTATCAATCCCCATGATTACCTTGACGTTCCTCGACATCGACAGATGCCGTCGCTGTCCTCTTTTCGCAAGGCTCTACAGGGCGGAAGGCTCCAATGCCCTGACATCGTTCGAATGCATGGATCAGGCGGTCAGGGACACGATACTCGAGTTCGGTAACAAGAGGATATTGGGCAGGACCATCAAGGAGGATGAGGCCCTGTCCGCATACTGGGACAGGTGGGACGATCTCAGCAAGAATATCGTGCTACGCGGCGAGGACAGCAACCTCGACTATATCAGGCTGGGGGAGACATGTATCCGCAACTTCGTCAGGATCGCATCCTGGAAGGGTGCGAAGGACATAGTATCCACGGATATGAGAGGGAAGTACAGGCTCTCTGATGATATCACTTTGAACATAGGCATCGACGAGGTGTCCCGCACTGGAAAGAACATTCGCATCACCAGATACATAACCGAGCCGGTCCTCTGGTCAAGGGAGGATCTGGCAAGGGATCTGGAGATGTCAATGGATGCCCTCTGGGCATCGGAGAACATCCCCGGCGTCAGGAAGCTGGAGGTCCAGTGGATCTTTCTTTCGGACGGCACCGCCGTCCAATCGCAGATCGACGCCTTCACCCTTGAACAGAACAGGACCATCCTTCTGAACGAATTGGGATCCTTTTTGAAGGATGATGCCCTCCCAAGGGAAACGTCGGATTGTCCGTACTGTCAATACCGCACCCAGTGCCCCAGGTTCCTTCACGAACTGTCCCTGGGCTCTCCCGATAAGATGCATCTGGATTCCGGTGTCAGATTGGTCGACGAATATGCCGAGCTGACCGAAAAGATGGACGCCTTGGAAAGCAGGAGGAAGGTTCTGGAGGCGAAGAGGGCCACCGTCATGAACGAGATAATAGCATTCGCCAACGCCAACGATTTTCTGGCTGTCACCGGCCATGAGCATAAGGTGCTGGTCAGGCATGAAAGAAAGGTGGATCTCCCGGAGGACAAGGCCGATCTTGTGGCGGCGCTGAGATCCAAAGGCCTCTATGACAGGATTAGCATGGTCAATTATCCAAGGCTGCGTTCGGAGATCGCCAAAGGCGATGCCGATCCGGACATAGCACGCATGGTGAAAATCACAAGAGTGGACAAACTGTACCTTAGGCGCAAATCAGAACGGAATCGGTATCGACTCTCGCTGTAGGATCCATATAGGGCCTCGGCCCCATACTTGAAATGTGTCCAGCGTCCACTTTGTGGATCTCAGCTAGATCGTCTGTTCTAGGACCTATAGCATTTTATTATACTGTCAGAGAAATGACGGTGCGATGGCAAAGAGGACGGTAACGTATTTGGATTTCATTCTGAGGGGGAATGGATTCGAGAACGATTTCTCCGCTGTCGGGGATCTTCCCGAGGAAGTCAAGGCATTGAAGGATTCTTTCGAGAAGGATCAATACAGGACGCTGTACGAACTCGGTTTCAAGGATGCCGCACAATGGTTCTCCCCTTCGTTGCAATATCTGCACAAGGTATCAGGTGCCTTCCTAGCCAATATCGCGCACCAGCCCGATCTGGAGATCCTCAGGCAGAAGGTCGAGCCCGATTATGATCAGGACGTCTACAATCTGGAAAGATCGGTACCGTTCATACCGGGTTCGGAGGTGGTGGACGGGCAATGGATCAAACTGATATGGGAGCGCCTGCTAGACGTATTCAGATCTGACATCCAGGGGTTCGACGGTACGGTGGACCTGTATCTGGCGGGACACAACAACGACATCCACTCCCCCGGAAGGATATTCTTCCATCTGGTGGAGAACAAGACGTCCAATCCCGACATCGCATACGATTTCGTCTTCATGGCCACGTACTCTCCCGGACCGGATGAGAGGGGATAGCCCCGTTCGCATATGCCCCTGAAATATGCTCTGGAGGAGTACAGGGGGGACAGCAGGAAGATACTTGGTCTCCTTTCCGATCTCAATAAGGTGTCCGATAGGAGCGTTTTCATCTCCGGATTCATGGATACCGGCGAGTTGTTCCATCCTCTGGGGCTCACCGCCGACGAGGCATACACGTTCCTCACCGAGGTGCCGTTATACGAGGAGTGCGGGATACTCTGCCGCATTCCCAATTGGTGGAAGCACAGGCAATCCACCGCGCTGGAGCTCGACATAAGGAGGGGAAGATCGTTCCTGGGCGCCAAGGCGCTGCTCAGATGTGATCCCGGCATAACGGTCGACGGCGTCAGGATGTCCGAGGAGGAGATATTGGAGCTCCTAAGGATGTCCGAGGGGCTGGCTTTCCTCAAAGGGAAATGGGTGGAGGTGAACCATTCTCGCCTCCGGAATCTGCTGGATCGGTACAGGAGGATAAAGGAGGAATACGGCGAAGGCATGACCTTCGCAGACGCATTCAGGATGTCCATCGGCATGGACAGGGAGGATAGCGACGAGGATTCAGGCATCTCCAACTCGAGATGGATCGCAGAGGTCCTTGCCAACCACCCCAAGGGGATCGGGGCTCTGAAGATCCCCGATACGTTCAAGGGAACGTTGCGCCCGTATCAGGACAAAGGCGTCAGATGGGTGGCCGAGCTGTCCGATCTGGGTTTCGGTGCCTGTCTGGCGGACGATATGGGTTTGGGGAAGACAGCACAGTTGTTGGCGTTCCTGGAATCTAGACGCGGCCCGGGGGACAGGGATCTGCTCATAGTGCCTGCCTCGCTCATCAGCAACTGGCAGAAGGAGATCGCCAAATTCACGCCTGGGTTGGATTATGCGGTATATTCCGGTTCGAAGGATGATATCACCGATTCCACCCTTACCATCACCACTTACGGGTTGGTCGCACGCAACGAGGCATTCCGGAAGATCAAATGGGACAACATAATCCTGGACGAGGCACAGGCGATAAAGAATCCCAATACGAAGCAGTCTAAGTCCATTCGTTCTCTGGATGGGAGATTCAGGATCGCGATGACAGGTACCCCGGTGGAGAACCGTCTGCAGGACCTCTGGTCCATATTCGATTTCATCAACCCCGGTCTGCTGGGGACCAAGGATGAGTTCGACAGACTGGCCGCAAGGATGGAGTCCAACAACTCCTACGGCAGGCTGAGAGGTGCGGTAGCGCCCTTCATCCTTCGCAGGATGAAGAC
>JAFUHJ010000205.1 GCA_017468935.1 Candidatus Methanomethylophilaceae archaeon | reverse complement strand
CGCGGTCTTCATCCTCAAACTGTTCATGGTGCCCATGGCGGCACTGTTGTGGATGTCCATCCCGACACCCATCCCTTACGTGCACAGCACCCTCATGTGCGCATTGTACATCGCAATGATCGCGGATGTGCTGGCAAGCATCATAGAGTATGTCGTCCGCAGGGTGAGGACCCTGGATGGAGAGGACAGCGGGGAGCGTCACATCTTCGACTACAGGATAGGCGCACCGATGGCCCTGTTGCTATGCATCGCGGTCCTGGCATCAGGCGTCGCCAATGCCGAGAACATAGTCGTCGACGAGCATGAATGGCAGGCTGAAGGTCTAGAACAGTCGCACACGTTCGCATTCGCATCCGACCTCCATTCCGGAGATTCCCTCACAATGGGCGAGCTCAGGGACTTCTGCAGGCAGGTCAACGAATCCAAGGCCGAGTTCCTGATCCTCGGAGGGGACACGACGGACGAGCTCACATCCTATGACGATATGATCGAGACGTTCGAGATCCTGTCCACCGTTAAGATCCCGGTCTACTATGTGTACGGTAATCACGACAGGCAGCCCAGTGCGGATTACGTCGGAGGACGCACCTACACCGACGAGCAGCTCAGGGATGCGATCGAGTCTGCCGGCATAACGATCCTGTCCGATGAATTTGTCAAGGTCGCGGACGATCTCGTGCTCCTCGGAAGGGAGGACCTGAGCATCGATACGAGGAAGGACTGGAAGGATCTCGAGAATCCGTACGAGGGCGTGACGCTGATCGTCGCCGACCATCAGCCTTATGACAAGGAACAGCTGGCGGTCGAGGAATCCGCTCTGCAGGTATCCGGACATACCCATGCAGGACAGGCATGGCCCCTGAAGTTCATCTACGGTGTGCTGGGTTACGACGCACTGGGTGAATACGAATATCCCCACACGCTTCTGTACGTATCGCCGGGTGTCGGCGGATGGTCACCGTCATTCCGCAGTCAGGGTCACAGCGCGTGGGAGCTCATCACGCTGAATCCTTGAAGGATCTGAGAAACGATCTGTCAGTATCGGATAGACCGTCGATAGGATGGAGGTCGCAACAGTCGGAATTGTACAATGTATCCAATCATTGTAAATACTCACGATGCGGTCTCAACACTCATGGGAAAATACGTCATCACCAAGACATCCGACGAAGGATTCAAGTTCAACCTTATCGCGAACAACCACGAGGTCATCGGTACCTCACAGGTGTTCAAGTCCCTCCAGTCGGCCAAGGACAGCTGCGAATCCGTCAAGAACTTCTGCAACTCGGACATCGAGGACCAGACCCTCCAGAACCCCGAGCCCAAGAAGTGCCCCAAGTGGGAGATCTACCTGGACAAGGCAGGGGAGTACAGATTCAGGCTCCTGGCATCCAACGGGGAGAACCTCCTGGCATCCGAGGGTTACACATCCAAGGCCAATGCCAAGAACGGTATTGAATCCGTAAAGAAGAACTGCGATTCCGAGATCGAGGTCAAAGAAGAGTGAGACAATAATTCCGGTCCTGTCGTTCGGTGGGACCGGGTCCTTTTTCTTCCGATTTTTATACCCCGTTGCAAAGGGCACCTAAAATTAAATCTCTCAACTTAACGACCTGAACGCAACCCTAAATACCCCCGGATTCTCGAGGGGATCATGACGGGATGTAAATGCGAATACTGCGGATTCATGAACGATGACCTCAACCCTTTCAGCCGCTGCCTTCAGTGCGGACAGCCGTTGTCGATGAGGTTCTGACAATAGGTGTACGACACATACCCAGCACAATTCGGGTCTGACCGAATTAAGTGCTGATAACTAGTATTATATGTATTGACCAATTGTCCGAAGCATGGACCAGCCGTTCTTCCCGGACCTCGCGACTTGCAATCCTCTGGAGATACTTCTGCTGGTCATGCTCCTCGTCTACCTTCCGTTCGCCGTCTATCAGCTCTATCTCATGGATTACTGCCTGTACATGACGGACAAGAAGATCAAGGAGAGGAAGCAACGTCTCGAGACCCCCAACAATGTGATCGTCGCAATCACCACCAACGGAATGGCATGCGACATAGTCGAGAAGATCATCATCAGGATCAAGAAGTACGATGTGGCCTCCGAGATCTACGTCGTGAAGGAGGAGAGGGATAGGTTCGTTTACAGCTGCAAGGAGATAACCGTCCCTGCGGATTACGTGTGTCCCAACGGTTCCCTGTGCAAGATGCGTGCGATGCATTACGGGATACAAGCGCTGCACGAGATGGGCTACGGGAAGTAGACCTACATCGTACATCTAGACGACGACAGCATAGTCGACAAGCCCTATCTGGAATACGTGAAGTACTATCTCGACACGGGAGGGGCGCAGGGATGCATCCGTCTCCGTTCATGGGGCAGGCATCTGTTCTCTTCACTTTCGGACATCATTAGGATAGCCAACTGCGAGGCCTGGTGCAAGAGATGCAACGAGAAGAACCGTCCCCAGTTCGTCCACGGGGAGGGATTGGTCATACGCGCCGATGTCGAATACGATATCGGGTGGGATTACGCCACATACGGGGCGGAGGACCTCACCATGGGTCTGCTGATCTCCAAGAAGTACAACTTCAGCAGTATCCCCGACGGGCACATCTACATCGCACCGCCCACCTCCGTCACCGATTACTTCAAGCAGAGAAGGAGATGGTTCTGGTCATTGATGAACAACCACGGTGTCGTCAGGAGGATCGACCGCAGGACCTGGCTCTTCTACATGTACATGTACATCAACGGATTCCTGGGGCTTTTCTCTCTGATGCTTCTCCCGGTGATGATCTACTTCGCGGGCGGTCTCAGCGAGTTCACCCACTTCATAGCGATAGTGAACCTTCTGTGCTTCTACTCCTACTATCAATTCGGTGCGACATACATGCACAATCTGGCCATATCCGCTATGCTGTTCATACTGACGATACCAGTCGCATTCTACGACGGTCTGACATCGATATATGCGGTACTGAGGCCTCCGGACTTCAAGACGTTCGAGACCATCAAGAAGGTGTGACGGTCATTCCTTTTCCTCTTTCTCGATATCGTCGGGGTCCGAATCGAGTTCCGAATCGAGGGGATCGAAGATCTGGTTTTGCGTATAATGGATGTATATCCCCAGGATTATCCCGACGATTATGCTGGAGATCAGCATGTACATCGACGCAAGGCTCAGTCTGTGAAGGACACCGTTGTTGAACAGTATGGATTGGACGCACGCGACGGTGAAAAATGTCACGACGATGAGATCCACGTACTGGTGGTGCCTTATCTTCATATTCTTAGGTATTAGGTGTTATAATATGTAATTTTACCCTATAGGCACCTGCAGCGAACCAATTATCTAATCCCACACGAATCCACCGGGCATGAGCGAGAAGGTCCCCGTATACGACAACCACATCCACATGAGTCCCTCCGGGAGGAACGTGGACGCCCTGAGGGAATATCAGGCGGCAGGCGGAACAGGCCTGACGTTGGTCACGCTTCCACATAAGGAGGTCCCAATCACATGCGGGGAGGATTTCGCGAGATCCTACGAGGTCGCCTACAGTCTTGCAGATAAGGCCAAGGAGGCGACCGATCTGGAGATCAACATCGCCGTGGGCCCGTATCCGATCCTCCTGATATCGCTTGCCGAGCAGTACGGCCTCGAGAGGGCGGAGGAGATCATGATCGAAGGCATGGACCTCGCTGCAAGGGACGTTGCCGAGGGGCGCGCATGCGCCATAGGCGAGATAGGCAGGCCCCATTTCCCGGTGGAGAGCGACATATGGGAAGCATCGAACAGGGTGCTCCTCCACGGTTTCGAATTAGCTAAGGAGAACGATGTGCCAGTGATCATCCATTGCGAGAACGCGGACGACACTGACGAGTCACTAGCAACCCTTGCCGACAAGGCCGGATTGGACAGGGGACTCGTCGTGAAACATTCATCCCCTCCGTGGGTCACACCCGAGGAGACGCACGGTGTGATGCCGTCTATACCCGCATCCAAATCCAATCTGAAGGAAGCGTTATCCAAGGGCACCGACAGGTTCATGATCGAGACCGACTACATCGACGATCCCGAGAAGCCCACCGCCATCATGGCCGTCACCACAGTACCGAAGAAGGTCGCGGCATGGGTCGCCAACGGACAGGTGCCCATGGAATCGATTTATAGGATATGCAAGGATATACCGGATTCATTGTATCATCGCTGAGGTGAATGACATGACCACGAGGATCACATGCGTCTACGACGAGGGCTCCCAGCCGAACACCAGTCTGATAGGTGCCAAGGGCACTTCCCTTCTTGTGGATACAGGCGATAAGAAGATCCTGTTCAACGTGGGTCTCCGCGACAGGTACCTTTCCCATAACATGGATTTCCTGGACATCGATCCCGAATCCATAGATGCCGTCGTCATCTCTCAGAGCAATCCTACGGCCTCGTCCGCGATCAACGGCCTCCTCAAGAGGAGGGAGAACCCGATCGACGTGTACTGTCCCGAGGGACTGTACGGCGAGAGGACGTTCCTCTCCAGGTCCCCGGGTATTACGGTGGAGAACAGGTCCAAGGTCGTATTCCACCCGGTCGGTTCCTGGCAGGAGATAGTGCCAGGCATAGAGACCACACCCTTCTACAAGGACATCAGGGGATACGGAGAGACCTTCATGGTCGTCACCGACGGTGCCAAGGTCGCGATCCTCAGCGGACGTTGCTCATGCTACCCCGATGCGCTCATCGCGGATGTGAAGGATCATACCGGAAGGGATGTGAAGGCCTTCATCGGACCCGTCTGTCTTGAGAAGAGGAAGAAACCCGTGGCGGCCGCATACGCGGACATGCTCAGGGACATCCCCGATCTGTACGTGAACCATTGTGTCGGCAGGGACGGTATCGTCAACCTGAGGGTCAATCTCGGCCTGGAAGCGGTCAAGGACTTCTACGTCGGTGATGTGTACACCCTCAATTGATAATGATGGGAATCATCGGTTTTTCCTACCAATCGGACTAGATTCCTTAAATACAGGTACATTCAGTCGCCGATTGTGATAACATGGCTGCATGGCACGCTAGAACAGCACTGATGTTCGTTGCGATGACAGGTATACTTGTAGCTCTTGGATCCGTCATCGGATACATCTTCAATTATACCTGGACCGGGTTCTACATAATGCTCGGTGTATCGCTGCTGATTACGTTCGTCTCGTACTTCTTCTCCAAGAAGATGGCCCTTGCCGCTAACAAGGTGCACCTGATCACCCGCGAGGAGGAGCCCAGGCTCTACAATACCGTCGAGAAGCTTGCCAAGAAGGCAGGCCTTCCCATGCCCGAGGTAGGGGTGTCAGAGGTACCCATGCCCAACGCATTCGCCACCGGACGCAGCCCCAAAGATGCCGCTGTCGTTGCTACAAGGCCTCTGCTCCACTTACTTAACGATGAGGAGCTCGAGGGAGTGTTGGCACACGAATTGTCCCACGTGAAGAACAGGGATATCCTCGTCATGTCCTTCGCATCCGCGATGGCATCGATCATATCGTTTGTGACCAGGATGGCAGTATGGTCCGCCATATTCAGCGGTAACAACAGGGATGGAGCGAGTCTCGCCATAGCGATCCTTGCAGACCTTACGCTGCCCTTCGCCGCTATGCTCGTACAGCTCGGTATCTCCAGGAACCGCGAGTACCTTGCGGACGAATCCGGAGCCAGGCTCACCGGGAAACCCATGGCCCTCGCAAGCGCCCTGACCACGCTGGAGAGGGGATGCTCATCCACTCAGAACACGTATGACAACCCTTCCTGCGCCAACATGTGGATCTCCGATCCCTACGGTAAGAAGAGGTCCCTGTCGTTCTCCGGACTGTTCAGGACACACCCCTCGACCGAGGACCGTGTCGCCAGGCTGAAGAAGCTGGATGAGGAGCTCAACGGGACCCGTCACTTTTACTGAACGGGTTCCCATTTGGACAATTCATTTACCTTCGAGAGAGTGGATCCGCGTCTGATCTCCTCTCTCGTACGGTTCTCCCTTTCGTGCACATCCAGGGAACGGTTGGCCACTTCCACGGCCACCTCCTTGGGCACGACTATGACTCCGCTCTCGTCACCGATGATCCAGTCTCCGGTACGGACCCTCTGACCTCCGACGGTGACCTCGATACCTATGCCGCCGTAACCCTTGGGCTCTCCGGCACACGGGGCGACCGTCCTTGAGAATGCTGGGAACTTCAGGTCCCTGATATCGTCGATATCCCTTATGGCACCGTCTATGACGATACCGTTGGCGCCCATGACCATCGCGGAGCATGTTGCCAGTTCTCCCCATACGGCGACGGGGGCACCGCCGACGTCCACCACGATGACATCCCCCTTCTGGACCTTGTCTATGGCCTCCACGGGTTTGGCCCAGTCACCGTTGGTAGTTTGAACGGTGAGCGCACGGCCGACCATCCTCTGTCTGTGCTGCAGGGACTGGGGAACGATACCGATCATGACCCCCTGTTTGTGGAAGGCATCGGATATGTTGCATGTGGACACCTTGGAGAAAGCCTCGAATAGCTCGTCCTCGGTGTACTTCTTCGAGATACCAGCATCGATCTTCGCTCCTGCTATAGCCTTCTTGACGTTCTCTGCCGCTCCTTTGATGTTCTCAGTCTTGATTATCGCGCCGCCGACGATGATGTCGGTGGCCCCGGCCTCTGCATAGAGCCCTGCGTTCTCCGCGGTGATGCCTCCTGCTACGGCAACGGGGATCGATACCGTGCTCACGACCTTCTTCAATATATCGATGGGAGGTTCCTCTCCTTTCATCTGCGTGTCTATACCCATGTGCAAGCAGATGTAGGCGACCCCGAGCTTCTCCACTTCCTTGGAGCGTGCGACCTTGTCCGGTACGTTGATCATGTCAACCATGACCTCTGCTCCGTACTTCCTTCCGGCCATGACAGCCTCCTCAATCGTGGAATCCTCTGAAAGACCCAGCACGGTGATTATATCGGCACCTGCCTTGGCCATGATCTCGACCTCGACCCCTCCGACGTCCATGGTCTGGGTGTCGGCGATGATCTTCCTGCCGGGGAACTCTCTGCGCAACGTGCGCACGGCCTCGGCACCTTCGCTCTTGATCAGGGGTGTACCCACCTCGACCCAATCCGCTCCTCCGTCCACTGCTTCGTGGGCGATAACGACGGCTCTCTTCAGTTGCATCAGGTCCAAAGCGATCTGCAATACGGGCATGTTCCTCGATTATCCTGTGTTCCGTATATACCGATTGGGTTCGGACCGGTTCACATCTTTCGGAAATCCGATACCCATCTACTGTTCCTGTTGGTGCCCTCGTTCCTTATTATGCCTTTGTTCTTCAGAACAGACAGATGCCTTTTGACAGCGGATTCGCTGATCCCCATCGTTTTGGCGATCTCGGATACTTTCATCGAACGATCCTTCTTGAGCAATGCGAGGACTTTGGATTCGTTTTCAGTAAGGTCTGCAAAAGCAATTGCGGCATTTCTGCCCATTACGACTCCGGGAGTGAAATTGAACGGTATCACGACCTTCACATATTGGTCGCTCAACTTGATGACATCCCTGCCATATTTGGAGACTATGGTCGGTATCCCGCGTCCGGTATGTTCGGAGAACCCAAGCATACCAGCTATCTTGAACAGTGATTCGTTCACAGGAGTACTTCTGCCTTCGTAGAAATCCGTGAGGCGTAGATTCAAGGGAATGCCCCCCATCGATTCTATTTCCATCCTGTCATCGAATATCGCGACCATCGGAGCCACAGAAGTCCTCCATGCATTGTGGACGCACGCATTGATCCATGCCTCTCTGAAGCACTCGTAGTCGAACAGTTGGGTATCCTTCCGCTGTCCGTCGGATGTGTCCACCTTTGTCTCATTCCTGGAGCGGATGTAATCCAGGATGTCCTTCATTGCCATGAACATGCATTGGTTCCCGAAATCAGTCCTCTTCAGGAATCTGGTACGGTCCATTCCGTTGAATTCTACCACCTGCATCAGAATGCCGTTCTCATCTGCAAGTATCTGAGCATTGAGGTTGAAATCGCCCTCCCTCGTCAGAAGTCCCAAGTTGTTGAGGAACATCTTCCCATCCTTGACATGCACTCCTCTGGCCGAGAGCATGTCCAGCAGTGTTACGAACGTCAGATCCTTCCGGACGGAAGGGATCTCTCTCATTGAATCGTATCCTCTGGCGAGTACCATCCTCGCCACCAATTCCGGGGTTGCCGACTCATTGGACGATGCGTGCCTTATGAAGTACATGTCCTTGTAAGAGTACGGGGTATCGTATCCTTCTGCCGTGACGGAGACATATTTTTTTCCGTTGTCCGCTGTCAGGGTCTCGATGTTTGCGATGATACGCGGTTTGATGTCCGTTCTTATCGCGTTACGGATCTTTTCATATGTCGAAGGACCTACGTCCATGCCGATGACGTCGCCATCGTCGCCTACTCCGAAATACACGGTTGCTTTGTTATTCCTGTTGAGCATGGCCGTCAAGCCTTTGATTCCTTTATCGAGCTGAGCGATACTGCTTTTGAACTCGACATATTCGCTCTCGACACCGAGGTTCATGGTAGTCGATAGGTTGCTGGGTATTAAATGGTTCGGACTGGTTCGAACCGGTTCGGACTGGTTCAGGAACCAATAGGTCTTTTGATCTGGGTATGATTTCCAGACGATCTTAGAATGGAATGCCACTCAGCTCGCCCGTCTATCATCACTTTCAGCTCGATAAAACGATCATCATCGTGGCTTGGCCTCTATGGAGGTCATCACTAAAAACATAATCCCCCGGTCCGGATGATGGGGCGGAAGCATTCCGCCATTCGGCGGGACGGTCGCGGAAAATTTGGGTGGAAAGGATCGTGACCGCACTGCACGCGATGCGGTCACAGATTATGCAGATCGACGGTCGGGGCGCAGCTACCTTACGCCTCCGGCTCTTTCTCTTTGATACAGCCTCCTGGTCCTGGGTCGCAATAGCCCCCGGCGACGGCCGCGAGTTGCTCATCGGTGAGCTCTATGCCCTCCGACTTGGCAAGTTGGAGGATCTCTTCCGAGCTCTCGCACGCTTTGACCTTCGATATCTGCTCTTCAGTTAAACCTTTCAATAACTCCTCTCTCGATGTCATAAATTGAAAAAAGAGTCAATGACTATATTAAACATGCTGTCGATTCATCCATGGTCATATCATAGGTCATCAGACGTGAATTCAGGTCCCCGTTTGCCGCATCGGGTCAGCCCCGGAAGTAGAGTTTCACCCCGAGGCAACCCTCGAGAGACCAATACCGACCCGATTTTTGTGGTCCGTTTAGGATCGGTTGCTCCGGGAACGAGAACACGGTATCCCCGCTCGCAGGGTTTAAGAATGTGAACACATGATGGATGTCCATCGGGAAGGTCCGCCATATGTTCGGAAAAAAGCTTGAGAAGAAGATTCGCATCCTCTTCCTCGACAGGAAGAACGATTACGTATCGCAGATCGCGGAGTATTTCACCAACCAGTTCTACGACAACACCTATGAGGTGTACAGTGCCGGCTTCGAGCACGACATCATCGACTGCGACCTCATCTCCGTCATGTTCCAGAAGGGAGAGGATATGAGGAGGCAGATCGCCAAGGACCTGAAGGATGATGAGCATCTTCCCAAGGACGACAACTACGATTACGTCATCTACCTTGAGCAGCCCATCTTCGACGAATTCTCAAAGAAATCCCCCTGGCAGGGACATCAGATCATCGCACCCATGAAGCTCAGGTCCGAGTTCACCGCCACAGACGACGCGGAGCTCTTCGACGAGTACTCTGCGGTCATGGAGCAGGTGAGGGACTGGGTGAAGGAGAACCTGAAGGATCCCGAGAACCTCAAGAAACTGGTATCTGCATGATCCCGGTAATCATCTTCGACAAGTGCCAATGCGATCCCAAGAAGTGCACTGCGAAGCGCATGATGAAGTTCGGTCTCGGTAAGGAGGCCAAGACACTCGGTGCGATACCGAAGGGTTCCATAGTCCTGTCCCCTTTCTCCGACAGGGCCATGTCCCCTGCGGACATACATGCTGCGAGGAAGGGATTGGTCGTGATGGACCTTACATGGACCAACATAGACGAGTTCCCGAGGCTGAAGAACGTTGAGGAGAGGGCATTGCCGTATCTCCTGGCGTCCAATCCGATCAATTGGGGACGTCCGATGGAGCTGAACAGCGCAGAGGCCGTCATGGCGGCGTTATACATTCTAGGAGAGAAGGAGCAGGCGGCCGAGTTCCTCGGAAGGTTCAACTGGGCCCCGGAGTTCATGCGCCTGAACGGCGAGATGCTAGAGGATTATTCCAAGGCGAAGGACAGCACCGAGGTCGTCCGCATCCAGAACGAGTACATCGAAGCGATCACGAAGCAGTGATCAGTCGTCGGACAGTATCGCACACATGCATAGGTCGCTGTAGGTCCCGTTGGGATTGCGCTGTGCACCGCGCATGGTACCCTCATACTTCATACCTATTTTCTCGAGCACTCTCTTGGAAGCTATGTTCTCCGGATGGTATGTGGCCTGGACACGGTGCGCGAACATTCTCAGGAGAGCGAAGTTCACCACGGCCTTCGCTGCTTCGGTGGCGAATCCATGTCCCCACCACTTGCTCCCGACGCTGTAACCGATCTCGCATGTCTCCGATTCATGGTCGATATCGAACAATCCTATGGATCCGATGACCTCTCCGCCGTAGGTTATGGCCCATCCGTAGAAGTCGGGGTTGTTGTCGTATTCCCACACATGGTGCCTCACGGCGTCGTGGGAGTTGGCCAGGGTATCGAATGGGGTGAAGCTGACATACCTTCCCACAAGCGGATCCTTACCGAAGTTCTCGTATGCCTGTTCCGCATCGGTGAGGCGGAACTTGCGCAGGAGCAGTCTGTCGGTCGCTATGTCCATCGTACCCAGTTGTCTCATCGTATCTACCTCCGATCCTATCCAGTTCACGCCGGTCATGTATCGGATTCAGACTATCATTCCCTACAATCTATATTATCCACGCGATGACGGCAACCGAGTTAGGGTCAAGGTTGGAAGGAAATGAGGAGGGAGCCCCTTTGGGGGGAATCTTTCGATTCTTCATTGAAAAAAACGAAATTTATACTTCTGTTATGCCTGTCTGCCTGCCGCCTGCCTCCT
>JAFUHJ010000204.1 GCA_017468935.1 Candidatus Methanomethylophilaceae archaeon | reverse complement strand
TTTTCCGATGTGAGAACACGCGCAAATAAGGTGAAATCAGCAGCTTAAGACCCCGCGCAGCGGGGTCTTGGGCTACTGTCAAATTCTATCGATTCCCGATTCTGTCAGCTGACGCTATCGCGCAGGTGTGTCAAACTCAGGATAGAGGTTTCACTCGAACCGAAAGTAGACTTTGTGATTGTGAGATCATCCGCCCAGATTGCCCAAAGGGCTCCGGTGAAAGTCGATCCAGTAACTGACAAGTCGTATTGGGTTGAACCATCAGAGGATTTCATGTATGCCATGAGTCCTGCGCTGGTCGAATCGGCTACAATAGATATGTCATCGGTAGGATAAACGATGGCCGTTATTCTATCGTTGACCAATTTGATGTTTCCGTTAAGTCCGATGTATGGGTTGGTGAACAGAGGGTAGGTTTCGGTGGAGGTGAATCCGTTGTCTCCGAGGATCATCGTTCCTTTGTTCGTGATGGTACCGTTGTTCGTGATGGTACCATTGTTTTCGATTACTCCGCTGGTCTCAGTGATAAAGACCTTCGCGACGGTGCTGGCAGTGGTCCCTGTACCTTCGATACCGGCAATTTTACATCTTACTCCGGAATCGAGGACTAATTTCTTGATCTCTGTATCCACATCAGGTGTTCCGAACTGATAGAAAGCGATCTCGTAACCGTTCGTTGATGATATGGTGGCCTTGCCTGTTCCGGTCTGGATATCGACAATCGGAGCACCCTGGTATTGACCTTTGGCATTCTCTATAACGATGGCATCTCCTGTTACGTTGCATCCGTTACCGCTGTGTTTGAAATCGACCTGTGTACCGTTTCCTGTGATGGTACCTCCGGTGATGGTCAAGGCAGTGCATTTGGTGTATATTGCAGTCATACCTGTGATGGTACCTCCGGTGATGTTCAGTGTACCACGGGGCTGATAGATGGCAGCATCTGTCGTAGATGTGATTGTACCGCCATTGATAGTCATGACAGCACCGAGTTCATCAGAACCATTTGTAGACACCCCGACATTCGCTGTTATGGTTCCGTCGTTCATCGTAAATGATCCTCCGGCCACATATACCCCATAACATGAAGTTGCGTTTATTTCACCAGAATTCATCGTCAGAGTTGATGTATCGCATACCATAATCGTAGAATCGCCGGCTCCAGTACTAAGATTGGTTACGGTAGCACCACTCAGCTCCAGTGTCGAATTCCCAACCAATTGGATAGGAAGGCTTCCATACGCTGTACCATTTAGACCTTTTAATTCTCCTCCAGATAATGTGGCTGATCCTGAATCAACGTATAATGCACAATATTTGGATTCGACCGTACCACCAGTCATTGCGAATGTTCCGCCAGAGTCCACCATAACTGTCCAACTAGGATCACAATCTGTAGCCTTTATGATTCCGGCATTCTGCAGACTTCCTAGGACATATGTGGCACAGCTAGCTTCTACAGCGGTTGTTTGAATCGTACCTGTCGCAGCGTTCACAAAGGTCGTACTGGCAGGGATATTGATGTAAGATGAACCTACATCGATGACAGCGTTATTGGTCAATTCAGACCCTGACTCCAGAATCAATTCCACATGGTCCGTCAAATAGGTCGCAATGCCAGCCAATGATGGAAGGTCCTCGTTAATCGTTACTTTCCCCGTAATGGTCGCAGCTATGGTGAATTTTGGTGTAGGTGTATAATCCCCAGGGAATGAGAATTCGATGCTGGATCCTTCCGCTGTCAGTTCCATGAGCTTTTCGGCACCCACAGTCAGGAAGTTTCCGATGTTATCGGTTAGCGTTGCACCGTAGTCGAAAGATACTACTCCGGTCCATGCACGATCTGAACCGCTCTGTCCGGTGAGTCCGACATGTCCGTTGAGCCATGAGATCGTATTCAGATATGTTCCTTGAGAAGCATCATCGGGCCCGAGAAGGGCCTTTCCGGATGCCATCTTTACTTCTCCGTTAACGTAGAGGTATGCTGAGTCGACGGCTCTGAGCTTGACAACTCCTGCTCCTCCTGCGGAGGTATCTTTTATCGTCAGGTTCGTGGCTGCTGCCGTCGGTGTGGAAGCGCCCGTGAATCCGGACCAGAGCTTCCCTGTGATGGTAAGCTCATTCCCATTGAGATCCAAGTACACGGATTTCGACAGATACAGACTGCTTGTAAAATCGATACTTTGCCCGAGTTTGATCGTGCCGTTCTCATCGATGGTGCCAGCGGCATCTATGAATTCTTGCTCAGTCGTCACGGTGATGGCCGAATCCGCATCTGCTGTCTGGATGTCTCCAACATGGATCCCTATAAGACAGAATGCGAGGGCCAGTACCGCCAGGGCCGCCAGGAACCTCTTTCCTTTGTTGTTCATATTTTTCCTCACCTCTGTCCCGTCTCGGGACGGATTCCCGAAGCCCCCTCCTCTCGAGGCCTCCAAGCACCATCGGAAGAGGGAGTACCGGAGCACTTCTCAGTGCAGGATGCAGTGTCTCGGACTGCAAAGTAAACGGTTTTTAACCTGTGGACAGGACGTGGGCATCCCTTCCGATCTAATCTTTAGAAGGGGCGTGACGTCCCGCGGATAGGTAAAGAGGCCCCGAGGGGCCTCTGTTTGTCTTTTTGGTTGTTGGTGTTACCTTCTCACTCTTTTCCCGATGATATCATCAGTTCCTGTTGAGTCTCAATGCGACGATGACTGCCATAATGGCGATCAGGACGACGAGGATACAGAGCAGGATAGTGGTAACGGTCCACTCGGACTCCTTTTCAGGAGTGGGTGCTGGAGGGTCGACGTGGGGGACCGCACCTGTGATCTGCAGGGTGCAGTCATCCATTCCATAGGTTACATCGATGATGGCACCGGAAGCGGTGACAGGAACCGCCTTTCCGTTGAAGGTCAGGGTGACATTGTCTCCGTCATATCCGGCGTGGAGCTCATAGGCCAGGGTGTGCGTTCCGACGGTGAGGATTTCAGGTACACCGGATGTGGTGCTGTATCCCTTTCCGTCGATGTACAGGTACAGACCTGCACCGACGTAGATAGTGACCTTCACATCGGATGCGTAGGCCTTAGCGAAGTATGCGGAGTACTCTCCGATCTTCTGACCACCGTTCTTGACGCATTGGTCCTCTGTCATATCCGTCGAGGTGAACCAATACTTCAGGACATCGGCCTTGAGTTCGGTATAGAGTCCGGTCTTAAGATCGGCGATACCGTTGTTCACGCCCTTGATTGCGAAGACCTCTGCCATGATTACATCGTATGCTTCGACCTTATCAGTACCCGCGTAGACATCCATGTATCTGACATCGGATCCGCCGATGTCGACGTTCCTCACATAGAATGTGGAGGATACCACATTGGACTCCGATCCGTTGAACTGGATGGTATCGATGGTGGAGGATCCGTACACCTTGATGTATGCTCCGTTGGTCGTGATGTTGACGATTCCGTCGATCACAGCGCCGGCGGAGATGTCGGCCGTCTTGGATCCCACAGCAAGGATTCCGTCGACTGTGAATGATCCTTCCTTTCCGAGAGTCGCATCCACCATCACGGTGGCTCCGTCCTCAAGGCACATTGTTCCGTTCACATCGAGAATTCCGAAGTTCTCCACATTGATGATTCCTGTCACCTCAGTCTCTCCGTTCTGCTCGAACTTCGCACCAGAGCCCGAGATATTCATGATACCGGCAATCTCAATGTCCGCTTTTACGTCCTGAGCAAGGACAGCTCCCTCGGGTATGGATAATACACCGTCCGATCCAATGACAAATGTGTCGTCAGCACCTACGGTGTAATCATCGGAGGACAGTGTGACGAGTCCGTCATCGATGGCGAGTTTTCCGTCCTGTGCACCTGTGATGAGCAGGCGGTCGGTGGACGAGGTCGAATCAGCCTCGATCATTATTCCTT
Organism: Candidatus Methanomethylophilaceae archaeon; assembly: GCA_017468935.1. Lineage (GTDB taxonomy): Archaea > Thermoplasmatota > Thermoplasmata > Methanomassiliicoccales > Methanomethylophilaceae > Methanoprimaticola. The sequence continues at coordinate 7,333 of JAFUHJ010000204.1, read as the reverse complement.
TCACATTCGTGAGGGTGATCTGTGCGATACCATCGGCTGCAGGCGCGGCGATGGTACCAGTAAGGTATCCGTGCTTTCCTTCGGCAGTCTGGTTGAGGTAGAGATCGACGCCTTCGAGGTACATTCCCTGGTTGAGGGTGACGCTGGAGTCGGCATCTGTCTGTACCCACTGTTTGGCAGTAGCGTTCCAAGACCATACCTTGTACGGCGAGATCTTGATGATGTAATCGCTGGCGGATTGGGTGTTGGTGAAGGAGACCTTTTCGTTCTCTGTGACGACACCGTACACGGTGATCTCCATATTGCCTGCGGTGAAGTTCTCACCTGCGTAGGCGAGCGAGGTGATGAAGAACTTCTTCGTACCCTCGTATTTCGCCTGGTAGTGAGCTCCTTTGATGTACTCGAGACCGGAGTACTTTCCTTCTCCGGAGGAATCCTCGACAGTCTTGACGATCACGTATCCGTTGACGACCATGGATGCGGGTGCGACGGATGCTTTCGATCCGATGGTCAGGTTGACGGTTCCTTTGGTGAGTACGATACCTCCGTTCACGGTCAGGACCTTTCCTGCGGACACGGTGATGTTGTACTTCTCGCTGTATACCTGCACCCCTTCGGGGATGACGAGGTCGCTGGAGACTGTGACGTTCTTGTTGAGGACGACGTCGGTGACACCAGGCATGACGACAGCGTTCTTTAGGGATGTGTAGATGAACGTGGGGTCCTTGTCGAACACGACATCGGCATCGATCGCATCTCCGGAGTAATCGTTGATGTCCTCGATGGTGAGGATGCCGCTGACCTTGAAGTATCCGCTTCCGCTGACCTCGGCGCCTGCTTTGACGATGGATGTTCCCTTGACGGTAACGACCGCGTCGTCTTCGAAAGTCAGGGTCTGGTCGTCGGCGATGGTGAAGTCGGAGGAAGCGGTGGTGCTTCCGTATGCGTAGACGATCTTCTCATCTGCGGATGAGATCATGGCCAGCGCCGCGTCTATGGTGGTGTAGTAGATGTAGGTGATTGCTTCGGAGTCTGTAATCCTGTACTCTGCTGCGTTCAGGGTTCCGACTATGGTAAAGGTCCTGTTCTCTGCTCCACCGGTCCTGATCATTCCGGAGACGGTGAGCACGGCATCCGCTTCAAGGCTGAGGACGTCGTTCTTCTGGAGCGACGAGAGTGTGGCATCCGCATTGACGTTGAGGTTCTTTCCGGCAGAGAAGTACATGCGTACCTTCTCACCCAGAGTGACATCTCCTGCGACATTGACGGATCCGTATGCTCCGTAGGCTGCGGTCTCCGTTCCTGCGATGTACACGTATCCTGTGTAGTCATTGGTGTCGATGTTCACTACGGCCCCCGATATGTTCAGGTTTCCATAGTAGTATTTCTTGTTGGTATCGCTGTTCGTCGTGATGGTCATAGCTTCCGTGACGGTCAGTCCCTTGACGTTGGTCAGGGTGATCAGGTTCTCGGCACTGATGCCTCCGAAGTATGTTCCTGCGGACTGCACGTCCTGGCTCTCGACCTCGCAGACGAAGTAGTCCGACACGTAGACCGTACCCTTGACGGATGTAAGCGTGAAGGAGTTGCCGTCCATCAGATCGACCTGGGTCCTGTAAGGCGTGGTCGAAGGGAAGTCGTAACCGATGGCTTCTGTATATGCAGAGACATCCGCTCCCATGTCCAGGACGGTTCCGTTGATGATCACGGTACCAGCATCGGTGATCGATGCAGATTCTCCGTTGTTACCGTCTATGGTGAACATCGTTCCGTTCATCCTGAGTGTTCCGTCGACGCGGAGGACATTGTATCCGGTCTGGCAGACGATCATGACGTTGTCGTAGGTCTTGCTCGGGTTCTGCACGACCAGAGTACCAGTCGAAGCGATCTGGAATCCGTAGTCGTCAGCATCGTAATCGAATGCTCCAATCTGTGTGCCGTCTGCCTCACGGGGGTCGATGATCAGAGTGGCGTCATAGTCGACACCGGACTCGGTGGAGCCGTTGATACTGACCGTTCCGCTGACCGTCGTCTTTCCGTTGTCGATCAGAGTTCCGGCGACGTTAAGGGTACCCCTGACGTCAAGCGTTCCGTAGACGGTCAGGAAGGATCCCTTTGCGACCGAAGAGTTTCCGTTGACGATCATGGTTCCGTAGACTATGGCGTCGGTGTTGTAGGTTATGCTGTAGTTGTCGATGACCAGAGTGTTTCCATATCCGACCTTGACATCATTCTCGAAGGAGGATCCGGTGGCGTACTGTGTCTTCGCTTTGGAGTTGTCCACGCTTCCGTTCTCGTCATCGATCAGGACGTTGGTGTAGAGGTCGGAGTCATTGTTGATGAGGTTTCCGTTCTTGACATAGACGTAACCTCCATTGCTGTTGATCTTCGCTGTCTTGAAGGTCAGATCCACGTTGGAGTCGAGCGTGAAGATGTACTCACCGATATCGACGGTAATCTGGCTGAGCTCGAGGTCCTGGACCAGTACATCCGATGTGAGCTCGATGGAATCTGTCAGGATGATCCTGTCGTACAATCCAGACTTCACGGCATTGACGAACGCTGCTCCTGTGGAAACTTCGATTGTCTCTTCGCCTGAATCGTAGTATTCGATGGTAATTGTGCTTGCTACTGTTCCGGAGTTGTTGAATGCTCCGTCCTTATAATCCTCGTCGGAGACGATGATCGTACCTTCTCCGGAGATGGTTCCGCTGTTGTTCAGGATCTTGTTCCTGAGCTCAAGCTCGACACCAGCATCGATCTGCAGTGTCGCACCAGATTTGATGGTCAGGTCTGAGATCAGGTACGCCTCGTCAGCGGAGACGATCTCGACCGTACCGGATGTTATGGTCCCGTAGAGCTCGGTGGATCCGTACGCTATTCCGAATGTTCCCTTGACGGCGGTCAGTTTGACGCTGTATGTTCCCAGATTCACGGTTCCGTTGACTCCTCCGTTTCCGTTGATGTACAGGACGGCCCCAGCGCCTTCGAGCGTGATTCCGTCGGTGAAGGTCACTGCTGTCTCAGGCTGGATCTCCAAGTTCTTCAGAGCTGCGACGGTCGTTGCACCGACGTCGACGTCGTTGGTTGCGATCTGCTTGATCACATCCGCATCTATGTCCCATCCCGTTGGGACATCCGCTGTGATCACATCCTTCGTGGTGTTCACGAATACATTCTGCTCATCTCCGGAAGTGATTCCGTTGACGATCTTTCCTTTCTGCGTGCTTGATCCGAACTTTTCAGTGGGGGATCCGAGGGTTCCCTTATCTCCGAGGGTGATCGTTCCGTTGTTCGTGAAATATTCGGTTTCTGTTGTGGTAGGTATCACCGACCCGTCAACCTGGACTTCGATCCCTGCAGGGATCACAAAGGTGATACCAGTATTGACAGCGAGGGTGAATCCTTCTCCGATTTCAGTATATCCTCCTGTAAGGATATCTTCATCATTAAGTGTTGCCAGACCCTCGGTTCCGGTGAATGACACTCCGGGTTCATCCCCGTAAAACATCGCGATCTTACCTTCTGTGAGGATGATCTTTCCCTCATCTTCCGATCCAATTATTACATCAGTTTCGATGGTTAGACTTGCGCCCGCCTCGACTGAAATGCAACCTGTAGATTCTTCTACAAGGGTCGTTGCCGTTAGGTCGCAATTCTTCGAAATGTTCAGTATTCCGTCGACTTCGAGGCTCGCGATCGTCACGCCCACTGACTCGCTGGAGAGGTCGTAGACGGTGACCTCTCCACTCGTGATGGTCAATCCCTCTGTGGAGAAGGTGACTACAGAGTCGGTGACTGCCGTAATCTTCGTGTCTCCGATGATGGCGGATCCTCCTGCTTTGATGGTTGTGTCCGTCAGATCGATACCCTGTACCGTTCCGGAGATCACCGGCATTTCACTGCCGAATGTGGCCTCTCCTGAATCTTTGATCAGGAAGCCCGATATTGTCTTCAAGTATGGGGCAGACAGCGTTCCACCGTTCAAGACAATAGTTCCTAGGCCGAGGTCTTCAGTATTGACTGTGAAAGAGGTATTGTTTCCTAAAATTACCTTATTTCCTTTGGCAAGGGAAATAGCACTTTCAGTCCCAGTCTCATCGTATGTACAATCCGTTACCCTGACTTCAGGGAACTTCTCCGATAGTTCGCAAACGTATCCTGCGAGGGTAATGGGACCCCCGTCAGTCGTGGAGAAGTCACCTTTCATGATTAGTGTTCCAGAACGGAATTCTACTACAGTACGCATTGTGTTTGAAAACTGCGCCTTCCCATCGAAAATAGGAATCTGATCTCCTGTTCCAATTTCCAAAAGACCTCCAGTGACAGGATTACGTAGAGGTTTCATTAACCCTCCAATGATGTAGAATTCTGAGGTTGTGCTTCCCATAACAAAATTCGTACTTGTGGAAAACACCGCACCATCATAGATATAGAACTTTCCTTGGAGTTCGCCCACTGCATTCGGGGCGGTAATTGTAGTACCCTTGCACTCAACCGTTCCGTTAACGAGGAAACCGATCCAGGTAGCAGAATTTTTTAGATCTAATTGTCCCAGGCCAATCAGGGTTAGATTCCCATCCACGACAAAACCGTGTTGTCCATCGACTTTTCCGAGTGTGACAGTCACGCCGTTCTCGATACAGAATACGACATCTGCATCCTCGGACACTTTCACTACCCTGTTTGATAGAGTTATATTCGTAGTAAATAATACCAAGCAGTCTTCGGCAATCGTTGAAGTCCCCTCTACATTAGGCCAGTACGTGTCAAAGTCAGCAAGCGTTGAAACAGTCTTGACCACAATAGAATCTTGGTACGCACCTAATTCTACAGTGATGAACTTGCCATCCATTGCCGCAGCACTTGTAAACGTAAGTGTCGCAGTCGAACGGCCTTCATTCCAGCTGGTCGAGTAATCGGTGCCCCACTGTATCAGTGTTCTCTCACTGTCGGCCGCATCCGAATAGTAGACGTTTATGTTCCCATACAGTACATACCCTTTCGCAGCCGTTATCGTCAACGTATCATCGGCGCTGACTGTTTTCGCCTCATCCGATGTCTGTGCCTCGCCTGTATAGTCCGTAACTTCCCAGGCCACAGTTGCATCAGACTCTGGCGACTCCTGACCGACCGCAATTCCCATAAAGGCGATTGCTAAGACGGCGACGACCGCCAAAAGCTTCATTTTTCCTGTGTTCATATATATCATTCCTTTTCAGCGGTGAACACTCGCCTCTGATCCGGGTTGTCCTCTCTCTTTACGGAAGAGGAAGATGTCGAAAAATCTCCGTTTACTTGCAGGATCCCATTCCCTATAATGGACCCTACGGGCTTCCACCGCCCGACCTCTCTTCCGAATCTTAGGCCCCTAATTCCTTTGACGACGAAAGATATGGTCGATTAGGTGTTAATCTAAGTCAGTATAAGAATGGTCGAAAAGTGTTCAGTTAAAAGTTATATTGCTGAAATAATTCAAAGGAAGTTCTTCCTGGAAAAGTTCTCTCTGATGAAAGCACGAAAGTGAAAATTTACTCCGCCAGATCCCACGAATATTTTCTGGATCCAGACTCGATAGGAAAAGCTGCGGATCGTCGTATCGTGTATCTGTTCTCATCGGTACACGTACGAACGGTTCTCGATGATATCGACGATGGCCTCGATCTGCTCCGCGACCCTCTTCCCTCTCTCCGTCGCGACCACGATCTCCGAGTTAGTCCTCGCCGCGTGATAGACATCCACCAATCCCATCGAATAGAGGGTATCGATCTTGCCTGCCATGCTGGAGCATCTCGATACGTTGCTGTATATGTCCGTCTTCATCACGGGCGACATCTTGGCCACATACAGCAATATCGCCATCACATGCTTCTGCTGGAGCTTGTCCAATGTGGTCTCGGTCTTCTTCCCCGGATCCTTCCTGTCCCTGCCGATCACTATCCTCTGGATCTCCTCGGGCATCTCATCGAAGGTCTTCGGCTCCTTCCTTATGTTCACACGGTCGTCGAGCTTCCCGTCTATGGGGATCCTGATCGTAGGGGTAAACTGATCCTTCTCTCTTTTTTCCTTCATCGTAGTTATCCTCCTTCCGAGGGATGACGGGAGATCCCGCATCCATCTCTCCCGTCTGTCATCCCTCTCTATCAGCCCTCAGATATCTGGACCAAATCTCCGATATGACCAGAATCGCAACGATGGCGATGATCAGTACCATCCAATTAGTCTTCACGAATGCAACGATCATTCCTAGCAGATGGTCCTTACCCACGACTATGCCGCGTATGTCCTTGTAACTCACCTTCTCGGAGAACTGAGCGTTATCGCCTTTGGTGGTGGCATACGCATTCTCGATGTCGTTGGATATCACCCTGTGGTGATTGAGGATACCATGGGAACGGAATTGGATGACGTCGCCTTCTTTCAATGTCAGTTTCTCGTCATCGTCGATGAGTCTGACCATGACCATGGAATCCTTCTCTATCGTGGGGATCTCATAATCCGTGGGCTCCCCGTCCATAGAGTCGGTCACGATAAGGCGCATGTCCCTGTCGGTGAAATCCAGGGACCATCCGTTCAGATGCACCATGCAGATCAGCAGGAGCAGAGCGAGGGCAACGGCCGCCAGAATGATGGAAGGGTGGACCTTCCTGTTCCCGCGGCCGTCCTTAAGATGGGTGGGCGTTGGGCACCCATCGATTTGAGTAGGTTGTTGGTCCAAGCGATCACATCGTTGTAGTCAGAGATGCCGAATAATCGTTCGTGGTGTAACCGGAGAGTTCGGATGATGTATACACGCCATCGTCTTGGAAAGAAGTAACCCATCTGCCCGAAGAATCCTTCCACACGGCCCCATTGCAGACGATCATATTCCCAACTTGTTGGAAATCAAAGCCTTCCGTCACCCTGAATGTGCATTCATCCGTTCCATCCATATGTACCTTTACCGTTGATATTCCGTTCACGGTATCGAAGGCTCCAGACCCGATAGTGTATAAATTCCCATCCGGTGCCAGGCTCCAAAGGATGGCGGCAAGGAAATGACCGCTCATTTCTATGGATGCAAGATTATTGAAATCAGCAAACGAGCCTTCTCCGATACCGTAGATACGTTTATCGATGACAATGTCCGTTATCGTGGATTCCACTCCATGCCATCCCCAATGATCGCTGGTCTTGGACATCTCGCCGTATCCGTCTAAATGCAGGACGCCGGAATCTATGTACCAAGTGATGTGATCACCTGCATCGGTGGTCGTCAGCGAAACGGTTGTCGCATCGGTGTATAGATAGTCAGCGTCAGCGTTCTCGATGGAATGTATTATTGCGGCGGATG
>JAFUHJ010000203.1 GCA_017468935.1 Candidatus Methanomethylophilaceae archaeon | reverse complement strand
GATCCCATCCATGAATGTGACAGTATGCAAGGGCTTGGTAGTCTCCTCCCACTTGGCGTAGAGCGTGATATCCTCTATGACCTTGGTGTCGAAGTCATATGCCTCAGTCAGTCCTTCGTTGTACCAACCCTTGAAGACGTATCCGTCCTTCGTGGGGTCGGATGGTTTCATTATCTTCTGTCCGAAGATCACGGTCTGGGATTCAACAGCGGAACCGCCGTTGGAATCGAAGGTCACCGTCACTGCCGTTCCGACGATATAGTTCCCTTCGCCGTCCTGTACGACGATGTACCCTTCAGGGACGAACTGTGTGGGGTCCTCGGAGAATGTTCCGCCGGTTATGGTGATGCTTCCGGCAGGAGGAGTCCCTCCAGTCTCAGATGTGTTCACGAGGGATATCGTTCCCTTCACGGTACCTCCCGAGATGGTTATGGATCCTTTCTTATCGGTCACAACATCATCTGCGACGAGTGCGACAGGTCCAACCAGGGTACCTTTGCTCAGATTGAGCGTCGGGTTTCCTTTGTATCCGGAATTCTCGACGACGGCGATGGAATATCCTGTAGTGGAGTTACCGTTACCGTTCTTGACGTGAGTGGTCGTGGAAGATGTGGCTGTGATGATCGCAGTATCCAAAAGGTTAACGTTGCATCCTCCGGCCTTGATCTCGAGTCCGGAGGGTCCGCTGACAGTACCTGCGATGTTGAGGGTACCAGCCTGAGGATGGTAGATGGCGGATCCGGAGGTCGCAGTGACCTTCGCTCCATCCTCGATCGTGATTGTCGTCTCCTTCAAATTGGAACTTCCGTTCCCGGAGATGGCAGCTGCATCGGTACCTGTGAGGCTGACTGTTCCTTTGACCGTCAGTGTCTGACCGTTGGTCTCCGCTCCAAAGATGGTGACTGTATAGGAAAGGGTTGTGGTGACAGTGACGTTCTTCCCTATCTCCAACCCTGCGGAAGTTCCTGTGGTGTCACCAACGCGGATCACAGAGGATGAGTCACTCATGCTTCCGCTGCATGTTACAGTCCCGGAACCTGTGAGGATGAGAGTGTTCTCCATTACGTGGATCGCCCTTATGTTGGATCCTGTAATAGAATGGCCGTTCAGGTCGATTGTCAGATTCTCTGAGACATTGAGAGTGGTCGTGAGTGTCTGGTTCTTTTCCAGCTTCACGGTGACATCACCGGATGCAGGTGACTTTAGGTAATTATTGCACGAGAGATCCGAGAATATTCCTTTGGTGATCTCGATCTTGTCGTATTGAGCGTCTTTCACCTTGAAGTAGGAATCACTTGCGGTTCCTGCGAACTTGCCTCCGTTAAAGATAATGGTAGATGTAGCTGTATCATATGTGCTGTGGTCGGTCTCCGCTACGGCCATATGCTCCCCGGCCGTGAACGTTCCATCATTGATGGTGATCGTTCCTCCGGAGCTATATACATATATCGGGGAGCAAGCGGCGGAATAGGACCCTCCGTTCACTATTATGACGGCCTTGCCTGAAACGCAAACGGCCGATGATATCCATTTGCTGACGGTATCGAGATTCTCCTGATTGAATGTGCAGTTGTTCAGCACTAGTGTTGCGGAGCTCACACCATCCAAATCAGGAGATGATACCTCGACACATCCGCCGTAACTGGACTCGATCGTCACATTGGTGAAGACACCAGTTCCTTGGATCATCTTGACGTTGAGCCCCCATGTCCTGCTTCCTCCCGTATCGGGAGCGTTGGTCAATTTGACGTCGGAGATTGTGAGCTTCCCTTTGCTATCGAACTTGATAGTTCCGTATGCACCTGACTGGGAGCTTCCACTTGCAGTACCTACGGCATTAATAGATCCACTCTTGGAGGCGCTCGAATCGATGACAGAGAAGTTAGCTTCACCGGTCACCTTGAATGTCCTGTGGTCCTGGTCGGTGCTCTTGCTATCGATTTTATGACCATTCAGATCGAGCGTTAGGGTCTTGGTTACATTATATCCGTTGGTATTCAGATCGATATCTGCTCCGAGTTTTATTGTGTCCCCTGCACCGTAATCATCGAAAGCAATGTCGAACTCGGCCTTGGTGCTCACAGTGTGAGTCGCCGTAGCCTCCGAATCGTCGGAATATGTTCCTACGGCTACGAAACCGAGGACCATCGTGAGGACCACTACGGCAGCCATAATCCCTTT
>JAFUHJ010000202.1 GCA_017468935.1 Candidatus Methanomethylophilaceae archaeon | reverse complement strand
TCAATTCGAAAGGGACAGTGAATGTCTATTCGGGGACCTACTCTACGAACAATGCTCCGGCCTTCAACATGCAGTCCGGAACATACACCGAACTGAACATCTATGGCGGTACTTTCAGAACGGGAACAGCCACTGCTGTTAGTCTATCCGGAGGGACACTGGGCAATCTGTCGTCTGACGCCGTATTCGAAACGACAGCGGAATATCCCATCCTTTTCTCGGGTAATGTGACTGTGACAGGAACAGCCGACTTCAGCTCATACCCGGTACAGGCTACGGGGTCTCTGACCGTCGCTAGCGGAGGGTCCATAACATCGGATTCCCTCATCGAGTCCACATCGGCGGCCAGTATAAGCATCAATTCGGGTGGTGCCTTCAACGTGAAGGAGCTCACCACCGATCAGGATTCCGTGTCACTGTCTGTTGCCGAGGGTACGGTCCTGAACATCGATACCGTTACCAGCACCACGGCCGGCGATATCACCCAGAACACTGCTCAGAAGCTTGTCGAGGATGGTGCAGCAGGTACCATCGGAGACACCACGGTCTATTGTGTTGCGTATTTGAACTATTCCGGTACAGTGATGAATCAGGCCACCTGGATGTCCTCGCAGGCATCCCCGACGATCCTGTCCGCGGATGCGGTGCAGGCTCTGAAGACAGGCACCCTTCTGATTCCGTCCGGAAAGGAGTTCATTGGCTGGTCCGAACAGTATTCCTCCGTAGGTACGGGAACGGTCTCCACCGACCTCGCACCCGGAAAGAACCCTGTGAACGGGAACTACCAGATCTATCCTGTCTACAAGACCGCAGTGGATTCCAATGCGGCCACGAAGATCGGTAACGAGTCCTACGAGACGATTGCGGATGCGATGAATTTCGCGAACAGCGGGTCCGTCATCACATTGATCAACGATGTCAATTCGGCACTGACCATTGATGCGACCTCCAAGGATCTGTCTTTGGATGTCACTAATGGTGTGTCCTACAACGGCAGGTTGACCACGACCAATTCGAGCGGTTCATCTGTGGCCACATTCTCGAAAGTGATCGCAGGAACTGAGGGGCTCCAGGTCTCCGTCGGATCCGTCTCCGTCGCCGGAAGGATCGTATCCGGTACGGTCACTACCGTGTCGGGAACGACCGAGGTCGCTTCCGGAGCGGTCCTCACTTTGTCCAAGAACGCCAAAGTCAAGATTGATTCCGGAAACTTCGTTAACAACGGTACGATCTACGTCTACGGGGAGATCTCCAAGGACGGAGCAGGTACGCTGACGAACAACGGAAAGATCTATCTGATGACCTCGAAGGCGATCGTCGGTACAATCGATTCCGGTTCCAAGGCCATAAAGGAATACAGCAACTCGACCGCTCAGAACACGACGGGTTCCACCGTGGATCCGATCATCACCGTGCTCAACGCACAGCAGCCTACCACGACCTATCAGTCCCAGTCCACTTCGGACGATACGATCATAATAATCGCCGCAGGCGTCACCGCGATCGCGGCCGCATGTCTGGCGTTCATGGTCTTCAGGAGGACTTGAGGAAAACCATTCAGCGCCCCAGGGGCGCCATCACATTTAGGAAATGATACTATGAACAGCAAGACAATGATGATAGCGTCCATCGCGGTCGTCGGTATGCTACTGGCCGTCGGAATCGGTTATGCGGCTTACACCGGGACGATCACATCGGACGACAACTCCGTCCAGTCACAATACGTCTATTTAGAGACGGACAACACAAGCAAGAATGTCACCCTCCCTACTAAGAACATTGTGTACAACACATATTGGGACGGGTCCCTCTACAACACCACTACAGGTTCCACGACCATTGAAGCGGACACCAAGAACATGACATATAACGAATCCAATGAGGACACCTCTACTGTCACCGCTCCCGTGAGCGCTAAGGCGAATACGGCCGCTCAGATCTTCGGTTACACCACCGTGACCATCACCAGCACCGAGAACGTAGCGGAGACATTCACCCTCTCGATGAAGATCGCGGACCGCGGAACCTTCACAAGCAAAGTCAGCCTGTATGCTCATGTTGTTACGACTGATCCGACATCCTCGGTCATCGGTACGACCGATGACGTCTCCGCATGGACACAGCTCACGACAACTCAGACCCCTCTCGCTGGCGATACCCTGAACAAGGCCGCTGATAAGACCGAACTAAAAGTCTACGTGGTCTTCGCCGCATTCGCAACGGAGGATACGATCTCTGACGCATCTCTGAAGCTCGAGGAAAAGACCCTGGATGCCGATGACATCAACGCAACGATGATCGTCGCATCGAGCCTGACCAACCAGTCCCACTGAGGGAGAACAAACCGTATCAAACAGGGAGGAGGAAGAATGAAGCTTAAGGGAATCTGGATGATAGTCGCCGTCGCAATAGCATTGGCAGCCATATCATCGGTATGCACGGGCTTCGCCTCTTCCCATTCACAGATTTCATCCGATTCCAATACCATCGGATCCGAGTACGCCTACACCGAACCTTACGATGACGAGGAAGATTTCGTATGGTTCATGCTCTTCGGTTCCGAAGGTGCAGAGAAGACGGTCTCATACAAAAGCACCAAGACCGTCGCAGGATTATCATCCATCAAGATCGTCAGCCCGGTGCAGTATGTCCTGCTCAGAGTGGATTCATGGGAATCGGATTTCTTCGGGAACGAGATGCAGGACCTATACACCGATTACGGTATCTCATTCGATGCCAGTATCTATGAGATAACCACGGGATCGATATACAATGACGGGGAGCAGGATTATTCCGTCACGAAATCGGTCAACTGCCCTCTTTCGGGCACGTCAGAGAAGGTCGATTACTCTTATGCGGTGTTCGATATGGATTTCAACCACACGATCGCCCTTCTGGAACTGGAGGAGCAGGATGGCCAGTACGTAGGTATACTGAAGGTACAGTACACCGCATCGATCTGGGATTCTGACATAGCCACCGCCGCTGCCCCTCCGGGATTCCGTAACTTCACATTCAATGTCCATGCCATGATCTCATCCGATGAGATCTCATCGGAGACTATAGCGCTCGGTTCATACGCTCTTTCGACGCCGCAGCGCTCGGAGTACGGGGTGCGCCCATGAGGCGCAGAACGATCATCGCCATAGCGGTGCCGATCGTATTGATAGTTGCCGCAGTCATCGTCTTGGCGGACCTCAACGGCGGATCCCTTGATTTCTCCGGCAGGGATGTCAGGCTCATCATCACCGATTCCATGGACGGTGAGAGGACCGACCACGAGATTTCAACAATTCCTAAGAACAGTCTCGTTATGGTCAGATCGCTGTCCGGCTATGAGAAATACTCCTTGAAGGAAGGTGACGTCATACAGTTCTGGTACTTCGGAATACTTGATCATCACAGGGTGGTAGAGAACGACACGGAGAAGATGTCCATAACCACCAAGGGAGACAACTCTCCCGTGACAGAACTCGTACCATACGAGGATATTACCGGCATAGTGGTAGGTGTGAACCACCCATTGGGCGAGATTGTCAATATCGTCAAGGTCTATTGGGTGACGGTCATCGCCTTCGTGATGGCGGCGTTCGTGGCGATCAATGCAATTGTACTGTACAGGAAAGGGGAGCTGGAATGACACCCATCAAATCTGTCTTCGGAATCATAGCAGTCGTCTTGATTCTCCTCATCACGTCCGTTCCGATGGAATCGGCCGATGCGGATGATACCGTCCAAGTGCTCATACTCGATTCCTCTGGCACCATCTACAAAGGTAAGATGATGGATTCCTCCAAGGTCGATTTCCAGACGGAGCTGACCGATGAGGGCCTCACCTACACAGTCCTTGAAGGTGCCGAGATCCCCACCCCGATGGAACTCTATCTCAGAATAGTCACAGATATCGGAGGTACTTTCAATGTATCTCTGCAGATCGAAGGGAACAATGGCTGGATGAGGGATTCGGGGATAACATGCACCCTGTCTGGGGACGGTACAGAGGGTTCCGCATCCGTACCGCAGAGTGGGTCGCGCACAAAATTCACCACCGACGGAGCAACGACCGAGTTCGTGCAGAACGTCGATTACAAGATCACATTCAACGTCACCGAGACCAGGACCTACTCAGAACCTCCGGGCCCCATAGAAGGTCTCGAGCTCACCTATCAGGCGGATTCCGATTTGGAATCCCACATGGTGCGCTTTGATCCTGCCGGCGGTGCTGTCTCAGGATCGGAGAAGAAAGAGGTCATCACCGGCAGGCCCATCGGAACGCTGCCGACGGCGATCAGGGACGGATATCAGTTCGCAGGCTGGTATTGGAACGGCGAGAGGATCTATGCTACCACCGTCATGGGACATACCGATATGGATTCCAAGGCGCGCTGGATCCCGATATATACACTCACGTTCGATCCTCTGGGCGGAACCGTTTCTCCTATGAGCAAAGCACTGGTCCAAGGCTCCGTATACGGGGAGTTGCCGACTCCGACCAAGGATTCATACAGATTCCTGGGATGGTTCACATCGGCCGAAGGCGGGGCATCCGTCGGAGAGCATACCATCATGGGCGATTCCGATGTCACGATCTATGCTCATTGGTCTCCAACGGAGCATGAGGAGGAGTACGAGTACGAATACGTCGACAAGGACGGCAACACCGTCCACATCAAGGAATATATCCGCGAGTATCCCGACGGTGCGACAGAGATCGAAGTTCATACGACGGTCACCGACCCTCAGGGCAGGATACTGAAGGAATC